>NZ_BAABDQ010000028.1:0-175670 GCF_039539705.1 Nonomuraea rosea
TATCCCAACCAAAAAGGAATCCATCAAAACAGCCGAAACCGTTTCGACGGGGTTATGCATGGTATTTCATGCACTGGCTTTTAACACACTGTTGAGTTCTCAAGAAACGGACGCGTACACCGTCACCGTAATCTTTGCGATCCCGGCTTGGGGGCGTTCATTTCGTTCTGCGTTCTTTCGTTGTGTCTTAATTCTTTCAGCCGTTCAAGTCTCTGTCAAATTGACCGGACTTGCTCGACCTGCGGGAATTAAGCTCTGTCCTGTTTCCGGGACAACCCCTCTAACTTACCAGCCGATCCGAGTGCACGCGCACGTTCACCGAATCTTTGGTGTCTGGAGGTCGTCCCCGAGTG
Source organism: Nonomuraea rosea (assembly GCF_039539705.1). Classification (NCBI taxonomy): domain Bacteria; kingdom Bacillati; phylum Actinomycetota; class Actinomycetes; order Streptosporangiales; family Streptosporangiaceae; genus Nonomuraea; species Nonomuraea rosea. The sequence continues at coordinate 354 of NZ_BAABDQ010000028.1, forward strand.
AGACCGGCGATGATCGCCGTCCTCGCGGGACTGGTGAACTCTATGTACGGCTCCGGGAACCGTCAAATCGATGGTTCTCCCGTCCCCTCGGGGTACGTACGGGGCGTGCGAGATCAACAGTTCCCCAGGGCACTCATCATCCTGGTGGGCATCGCCGGCGCGGTGATCGCCCTGTTCGGACTCCGCGAGGTGGCCTCCATCGCCGGGCCCGTCGTGCTGGCTCTGGTGCTGGTCATCGCCGTCTCCCCGGTGCGCAGCTGGCTCGACGCCAGGCGCGCGCCCGTCTGGCTCCAGGTCGCGGTGCCGTTCTTCATCGTGCTGCTCGTGCTGCTGAGCATGGCCGGCATCCTGACCATCTCGGCCACCCAGCTCGCCTCGCTGCTGCCCACGTACACCAGTCAGTTCGACCAGCTGATCGACGACTCTCAGCATTGGGCCACCACGCACGGCGTCAGCAACGACATGTTGAGCAAGGCGTTGCAGGCGTTCGACCCCGGCAAGATCCTCGGGCTGGCGCAGAGTCTGCTCGGGAGTTTGATCGGGGTGCTCTCCGGGCTGTTTCTCATCGTGGTGCTGCTGCTGGCCATGTGCCTCGACGCGCCGGTGACGTCCAGAATTCTCACCAGCGGTGAAGGGAGCAGGCCGCAACTGGTGACGGCGCTGGCCACGTTCGCGCACAAGACGCGGCGCTATCTCATCGTCTCGACCGTCTTCGGGCTGATGAACGCGATTCTCGACGTGATCGCCCTTTCGCTTTTGGACGTGCCGCTGCCGTTGCTCTGGGGCGTGCTCGCGCTCATCGCCAACTACATTCCGAACATCGGCTTCGTCATCGCCCTTCTGCCGCCCGCCATGCTCGCGCTGCTGGACGGCGGTGTGCAGACGATGGTGCTGGTCATCGCCGCGTACATCGTGATCAATGTCGTCACGCAATCGTTCATTCTTCCCAAGTTCTTGGGGGACGCGGTCGGGCTCTCGACGACGATGACGTTCATCTCGCTGATCGTCTGGACTTTTGTGCTCGGCCCGCTGGGCGCCATTCTCGCCATTCCGCTCAGCCTGCTGACGCGGGCATTGCTGATCGACAGCGACCCGAGCGCCACATGGGCGCAGGCGCTCGTGTCGGGCAAGCGCTCAAACGGGTGAGACGAGCCGGCGCAGCGACACCCCGCTCAGTCGTTTGACGTCGTGTGACAGGTGCGCCTGGTCGGTGTAGCCGGCGGTGACCGCCACCTCGGCCAGCGGGACCCCGGCGCGGGCCAGCCTGAGTGCGCGCTGGAAGCGGACGATGCGCTGGAGGGTCTTCGGCGCGTAGCCGAACGCCGTCACGCTGCGGCGCTGGAGCTGGCGTTCGCTGAGGCCGAGGGACCAGGCCACGTCGGCGACCGTGCGGCCCTTGCGCAACGCGGTGGCGATGGCGGGGGCGGCGGGGTCGAGGGGGGCCGATCGCATCAGGCGTCCTTGGATGGCGGATCGCATGACGTCGAGACGGGATTGGATGACGTTCTCCAGGCGGGCGGAGGCATCTTCTTCCATGACGCGGTCTGGGCCCATGATCCGGCCTGGGGCTGTTATCCGGCCTGGGGCCGTGATCCGCGTGGCTTCTATGCGCCGGCCGGTGCCAGGGTCTGCCGAGGTCAGGCGCATGCCCCCCGAGCTCACGTCAGCGCTGCTGCCGCCCTCCGGGCTCACGCGAGCGTCGCCGGGACCAGCGGTCGCGCGAGTGCGCCCGGGGGCAGCGGCCTCGGGGACAGCGATCACGGGAGCGCCTCCGGGGGCAGCGCTCGCCTGGCTGCCTCCGGTGGCAACGGTCTCGCCTTCGCCGCCGGGGGCGAAGCTCGCGTGAGTGCCGCCCGGGACAGCGCTCGCCTGGCTGCTTCCGGGAGCAGCGCCCGCATGCGTGCTGCTCATCGTCCCGCTCAGGTGAGGGGCCGCTGTGGGCGGGCGGGTTTGGGCGGCCCTTGTGGCTGCGCTCGCGGTATGGCGGGGGGCGGCGGACGTGGCTGACGCGAGGTCAGGGACGGCAAGGCCGGCGAGCTCCAGGCCGGAAGGTGACAGATCCCTATGGTCCGGGCTGGAACGGGTCAGGTCGGGGAGGGTTAGGTCGTGGAAGGTCAGGGCGGAGAGGGGCACGTCGCTGAGGGCCGAGGCTGGTTGGTCGAGGTCCAGGTCGGGGAAGGAGGCGTGCAGGTCTGGGAGGGCGAAGAGCGGGGCGCGCTGGTCGCGTAGCTCCTCCACCGGCACCCCCAGGAGGTCTCCCACCGCACCCGGTCTGAAGCGGATCCCCACGAACAGGTCTCCGGCCGCCATCGGCGTCGGCATGGGCCCGGTGTCGGGACCGGCCACGAACAGGCCGTCGGGGCCCCAGATGAGGTCGACGCAGGCGTCGGGCACCACGAGCTGGCTGCTGGCCGTCTCGCTCACCTGGTGCCACACGCAGGTGACGCGGCCCGCGAGGTCGGGGTCGGGCGGTCGTTCCGCGTACATGCCTCCAACGTACGCGACCCCGCCGACAGAACCCCGCTGACAGAACCCCGCCGGCAGGACTACGTCACCCTGGCAGGCGCCCGTACGCGCGCAGTGTCTTGAGGCGCGCCACGGTGAGGTAGCCGCCCCATTCGTGCGCCACCACCGGCGTCCAGACCGTCCAGTTGGGCCCCCATCCGCCGTCCTCCGACTGCGTGGCCAGGACCGCGTCGAGATGGCGATCCAGCACGTCCTGCGTGAACAGCGGCAGCCGCAGCGGCTCGGCCGCGAAGTCCAGCGGGAAGTGCACGGGCCCGCTCTCGTACGGATCGAAGGTGACCGTCGCCAGGATCGCCTCCCGCAGCCGGGCGAACTCCGCCTCCGCCCGCTCCCGGTCGGGCACCAGGTCCAGGAACGTCACCACCGCCCGCGCCTCGTACGGGCTGGTCTCCTCCAGCGCGGCGATGCGCGACCAGCAGAAGTTCGTGGCGGCGGCCAGCCAGGGATGCGTGCTGCCGTTCTTGTGCAGCAGCCCCGCGAGCGACGCCGTGGGGACGAGGTTGCCCGGCGGGTCGTCGACCGTCTCCCACCAGGGCGCCCTGGGCGTGTCCCGGACGGAGGGCAGCACGAACGGCACGCCGCCGCCGGGAGCGCTGACCCGGGCCAGGTAGTCGCACGCGGCCGGCACCATCGGCGAGTCGAAGGCGCCGAACTCGTCCAGGATCCAGAACGCCACCTCGACCGGCTCCGGCTGACTGCCCGCGCCGCGCAGGTCCGGTTCGAGCGCGTTGCCGAAGCCTCCGTCCGAGGGGTTCTGGTACGGACGCAGCGCGTCGAGCACCCGGTCCCGCGAGCCGCCCTTGAAGAGGGCCTCGAAGCGGAGCCTGTCGATCAGCCGTCCGTTGCGCCAAAGGTAGTCTTCCGCCCGGTCGAGCACGTCCATGTCGGTCAAGCCTCTCGGAGAGCCGGTTGTCACGGCGAAGCTATCCCCTTCCGCGCGCCCGGTTCTTGTAGGAATCGGACGCGCGGCGAGCACGGATGCGTCGGCAGAGCCGGTCAGGGTGTGGCCAGGGCCTCCGTGGGTGACATCCGGGCCGCGCGCAGCGCCGGGTAGAAGCCGGCCAGGCCGCCGATCACCAGGGTGGCGAGCACACCGCCGAGCATGGCCCAGACGGGCACGATCGCGGGCCAGCTCTGGAAGCTGGCGTACGTCGCGGTGACGCCGATCCCGAGCAGCACGCCGCCGATGCCGCCGATGGCCGACAGCAGCAGCGACTCGGCCAGGAACTGAACGCGGATCTGCCCCCGCGTGGCCCCCAGCGAGCGGCGCAGGCCGATCTCCGCCCGGCGCTCCAGGACCGAGATGACCATCGTGTTGGCCACGCCCACGCCGCCGACCAGCAGCGCGACGCCGCCGAGGCCGAGCAGGAGCGCGTTCAGCGTGGCGTCGGTGGCCTGTTTGGCGGCCAGCACGTCCGACGGCCTGGAGACCTCGACCTCGTTGGGCTTCTCCGGGTTCGCGGTGGCGGCGAGCACATCGCGTACGGCGACGACCGACGCCTCCTGCGCCCTGGCGTAGATCGTGGTCGCGTAGCCGTCGAAGCCGAGCCGCTCTTCTGCGACCGGCCAGCCGACCAGGGCGGCCGTGTCCAGCTCAGGCGCCAGCGGCGCGGCGGCGAGCACGCCCACGACGGTGAACCACTGCCCGCCCAGCCAGACCCGCTGCTCGGGGCCCGCCTCGACGACGCCGAGCCGGTCGGCCGCCTTGGCGCCGAGCACGGTGGCCGGGTAGCGGTGGGTGGCCTCGTTCAGCCAGGTGCCGCTGACGACGGTGGCGCCGACGTCCTTCGGCAGGTCGAGGCGGGCGGCCGTGACGGAGACGCTGCTGGTCTCGGCGGCCGGGATGTGGTCGTTGCGGTAGATCTTGGCGGGGGTGGTGCCGGTCGCGGTGACCGCGGTGACGGGGCCGACCTCACCGATCATGCCTTCCGACTCGGCGGGCAGGTGCGAGGACTCCCCGAACAGAGTCTGGCCGGGCGACACGGTGAGCAGGTTCGTGCCGAGCGCTTCGAGCTGCCGGTTGAGGTCCTCCTGGCTGGAGGCGGAGATGCCGACGACGCCGAGCATCGCGGCGATGCCGATGGCGATCCCGAGCGCCGACAGGAACACCCGTAGCGGCCTGGCTCGCAGGCCCGATCCGCCGACCCTGACCACGTCGCGGGGGCGCATCCGGGCGGAGGCCAGGGCCGGGGTCTGGCCTGGACGGGCGGCGGCGCGCTGCTCGCCGCCGGGGTCGCGGCTGGGGTCACGGCCAGGAGTCGGGCCGGGAGTCAGGACTTTCGTCATGGCCACACCACCTCATCCGTCTTCGCAGCGCGACCACCGTCCGTCTTCGCAGCGCGACCACCGTCCCTCTCTGAAGCGCGACCACCGTCCGTCTCCGGCGCCTGCCCGCTGCTCGCCTCCGGAAGGACGCGGCCGTCGAGCATGTCGATCTGCCTGGGCAGCGAGGCGGCGATGTCGCGGTCGTGGGTGATGACGACCACGGTCGTGCCGGCCGCGTTGAGCTCGCGCAGCAGCTCCATCACCCCTGCCCCCGAGCGGGAGTCCAGGTTGCCCGTCGGCTCGTCGGCCAGCAGCAGCCGCGGGCCGCCGACCACGGCGCGGGCGATGGCGACCCGCTGCCGCTCGCCGCCCGACAGCTCGTGCGGCCGGTGGCCGAGCCGGTGCCCGAGCCCCACCCGTTCCAGGGCGTCGTACGCGCGCAGCCGCCGCTCGCGCAGCGACGGGCCCGCGTACAGGAGGCCGTCGGCCACGTTGTCCAGCGCGGGCACCCCACCGGCCAGGTGGAACTGCTGGAAGACGAAGCCGATGAGGTTCGCGCGCAGGGCGGAGAGCTGCCGGTCGGTGAGCGAGAGCACGTCGTGCCCCGCGATGCGGACGGTGCCGCCGGAGGGCCGGTCGAGGGTGCCGATCATGTTGAGCATGGTCGACTTGCCCGACCCGGACGGCCCGACGATGCCGACGAGCTCGCCCGCGTCGATGCTCGTCGTGACCCCGCGGAGCGCGGCGACCTCGCCGTACTCCTTGCTGACGTCGCGCAGTTCGACGATCACTTGGGCACCGCCACGGTCGTGCCTTCCTGAACGCCGGTGACCTCGACCTGGCCGTCGGCGAACATGCCGGTCTCGACCGCGGCGTAGCGGGTGGCGCCGCCCTCCACGACCTGGACGCCGTAGCCGCCCTCGGCCAGCGCGAACAACGCTCCGACGGGTACGGCCAGCACGTCCTTGCGCTGCTCGGACACGATCGTGACGTCCACGGGCGCGGCGTCGAACGACTTCTTCAGCCCGCTCACCGACACCGCGACCTCGACCGTGGTGGCGGTGTCGCTGCCGCTGGTGGTCTCGGTGGCGACCTTGCCGACGCGCGTCACCTTGCCGTTCACGGTGCTGCCGTCGGGCAGCTCGACGGTGGCCTTCATCCCCTTCTTCACCAGGTGCTCGTCGGCCACGTCGAGGTTGACCAGCACCTCGCGGGTGGTCCCGGTGGCGGTGAGCACGGCGCCGGTCGCGGAGTCGCCGAGCGCCTTCTTGAGCTCGGCGACGCGGATGCGGCCGTCGTTGACCACGACGTCGCCGGGCTGGACCTTGCCGGTGACGTCGAGGCCGAGGTCCTCCTGCCAGTCCTCGACCGCTTCCCTGGTGGCCCAGGTGAACTCGTCGTCCACGTCGAAGCCGGTGTAGCCGAGCTGGTCCAGGTTGCGTTCGAGCAGCTTGACGTCCTTGCCGGAGACGCCGTCCTCAAGGGTGCGGTAGAGGGGCATGGTGCCGTACAGGAGGGGGCGGCGGTCGGCGTCCACGCTGTAGACGCCGTGCCCCCTGGTGATGGTGGCGCCCTCGCTGGGGAGCCAGGTGATGGTGCCCTGGGTCTTGCCGGCGACGGTCAGGGGGGCGCCGTAGCCGAGCGTGCCGTCCACGGTCTTGGTCTCGGTGAGGGTCGTCCTGGTCACTTTGGCGGTGGCCGGGGGTGTGCGGGTGGCGGCGGCCGTACCGGTGCCGTCGCCGCCGAAGCCGACGGCGGCGGCCGCGACCGCGGCGGCGAGCAGCGCGGCGCCGCCCGTCCAGGCCAGGATCCGCAGCTTGCCGCGGCGGCGTGGCGGCAGGGGTCGCAGGGCTCGCTCGTCCCGTTCCTTGAGTTGCGTCACCTCGCGGCTCCCGACTTGGGGTACTTCTTGCCGCAGATCTCGATCGCCTTCTTGAACTGGGGGTCGTCGCGGCTGAAGTTCCGGGCGGTGCCGCTGGGGAAGGAGCCGTCGGGGTTCGGGTCGGGCATGTCGACGCCGTTCTCGCGCATGCACTGGGCGAGCAGGCGCATTTGCTCGATGTCCTCCGGCTTGAAGTCCTTGCGCTCCTTGAACGGCGCGTAGGCGCGGCAGGCGTCCATCGCCTTGCCGACCTTGTCCTTGTCGAGGTCCTTGCCGATCGCTTTGAGTCCGCCGCCGCCGCTGGGGTCGGGGTCCTCCATGGGCACGCCGTGCTCGCGCATGCACTTGGCGAATTTCCTGCCCTGCTCCTGCGGGTCCGCGGTGGACGTCGCGGTAGGTGTGGCGCTCACCGAGGGCGGGGCCGAGCTGAGCGCCGCGGAGGCGACGCCGGTGCCGCTCTGCTGGGCGCCGCAGCCGGACAGCGCGGCCAGGCCGGTGAGCAGGGCCGAGGCGATGAGTGTTCTTCTCATGCTCCCGACTGTGGTCGGCGCGCTTCAAGGGGAGCTGGGAGCCGCCTCGACATCAGGTAGGAGTACGCGGAAGGTGGCGCCCTGGCCGGGCGCGGTGTCCAGCTCGACGCGTCCGTCGTGGGCGCGGACGATGGCGGAGACGATGGCCAGGCCGAGCCCGGCCCCTCCGACGGCCCTGGACCTGCCCTCGCTGGCCCGGTAGAGGCGGTCGAACAGGTACGGGATGTGCTCGGCCGGCACCCCGGGACCCGTGTCCGACACCTCCAGCACGGCCAGGTCGCCGCTCCTGCCGACCTTGACCGTGACGGCGGTGTCGGGAGGCGTGTGGACGAGCGCGTTGCCGACGAGGTTCGCGGCCACCTGCCGGAGCCGGGCCTCGTCGCCGACGACGGAGACGGGCGCGAGCCTGCCGTCCAGCCCGGCCACTTTGACCTGCCGGTCCGGCACGCGTACGCGGGCGTCGCGGATCGTGTCGGCGGCCACCTCCAGCAGGTCCACGGGCGCGCGGTCGAGCGGGCGTTCCTCGTCGAGCTGGGCCAGCGTGAGCAGGTCGTTGACGAGCACGCCCATCCTGGCCGCCTCGTCCTCGATCCTGCGCATCATCTCGCCGGTATCGCCGCCGCCTCTGCGGTGCAGCTCGGCGAAGCCGCGTACGGAGGTGAGCGGGGTGCGCAGCTCGTGCGAGGCGTCGGCGAGGAAGCGCCGCATGCGGGCCTCCGAGTCGGTCCTGGCGGCGATCTCGGACTGGAGGCGGTCGAGCATCACGTTCATGGCCTTGGCCAGGCGGCCGGCCTCGGTGTGCGGGTCGGGTCCCGTCACCCGCCGGGCGAAGTCGCCGCGGGTGATCCGGCCGGCCGTGGCCTCCATCCTGGTCAGGGGGCGCAGGCCGAGCCGTACGGCGGCGTCGGCGGCCAGGCCGAGCAGGAGCAGCACGAACGCGCTCACGGCGGCGGCGATGGCGATCGCGGAGTTCTGGGTCTGTTCGAGCTCGGCGAGGGACTGGGCGAACACCCAGGTGGTGCCCTTGGGCCGCTCGATGGCGCGGATCCGCCACGAGGCCCCGGTGGTGCCCGGCACGGTGTAGGACACGCCGATCCTGGGCTCGCCGACGTCCGGGCCCGGCTGGCTCTTGTCGGTGCTCTTGAACTGCAGCGATCCGCTCGCGTCGTAGATCATGACCTGCTGGATGGCGGCCAGCCGCTTGGTGATCAAGTCGGAGATGTCTCCGGTGCGCTGGGGTTTGACGGTGAAGTCCTGGAGGCTCTTGAGGGTGGCGATGTTGGTGATCTGGGCGAGCTGGGTGTCCACGCGCCCCATCAGGTTGTCGCGCAGCAGCATGACGCCGACGACGTTGGAGAGCACGAGCGCGAGCGTGGTGAGCCCGAGTATGGCCATGACCAGCCGGGTGCGCAGGGTCCAGGTGGCGGGCTTCACCGCGGGGTCCGCAGCGTGTAGCCGACGCCGCGCACGGTGTGGATGAGCTGCGGCTGCCACTTGTCGATCTTCTTGCGTAAGTAGTAGACGTACGACTCGACGATGCTGGAGTCGCCGTCGAAGTCGTAGCGCCACACGCTGTCGAGGATCTGCGCCTTGCTCACCACGCGGCCCGCGTTCGTCAGCAGGTATTCGAGCAGGTTGAACTCGGTGGGCGACAGATCGACCGGCACCCCGGCCCTGCGCACCTCATGGGCGTGCACGTCCAGCTCCAGGTCGGCGTAGCGCAGGACGCCGGAACCCTGGGCGTCGGTGCGGCTGCGGCGCAGGATGGCGCGGATGCGCAGGACGACCTCCTCCAGGCTGAACGGCTTGGCCACGTAGTCGTCGGCGCCGAGCGTCAGCCCCTGCACGCGGTCCTCGACGCGGTCGCGGGCGGTCAGGAACAGCACCGGGATGCGCTCCTCCAGCCGCCTGGCGACCTCGAAGCCGTCGAAGTCCTCCAGCATCACGTCGAGCACCACGATGTCGGGCCGGAACTCGCGCGCGGCCGTCACCGCCTCCGCGCCGGTCTGCGCGGTCCTGACCTCGAACGAGACCAGTCGAAGCGTCTGCGAGAGCAGGGCGCGGATGTTCGGCTCGTCGTCCACGACGAGCACCCTGGCCGGTCGGTCCATGATTAATGGTCTACCTGAGCCACCTCAAAGCCGCCTCAAAGCCCCGCGCCGGATATTCGATTGCTCCGCCGATCGGCGCTGACCTACAGTGACCGGCATGTCATGCATGTTCACCTGCCAGGTCTTCATCCGCATCCGCCACAGCCGGGCTCTGGCCCGCTAGCGGACGCGCACACCTGAGGCTGAGCGTCCGCAGGCGCGCCCAGGGCCCTTCGAGACTCATTCATCTCGAGGACCCGAAAGGGCAGTGCTGTGGCGCAGAATTTCGCGCACGGAAACTATTCACACACCCAGAAGAACGCCAGGAACAGCGGCGGCGGTCGCACGCCCAGAGACCGGGCCAGACGCACGCTCTCGCAGAATTTCCTGGCCGACAGCCATGCCGTCGACCTGATGGTGAAGGCCGCCGCTCCGGCTGGGCTCGTGCTGGAGCCCGGCTCCGGCGCGGGCGTGCTCACCTTGGCGCTGGCCGAGGCGGGCGCGCAGGTCGTGGGCTACGAGGTCGATCCGCGGCTGGCCGGCCTGCTGGCCTCGCGCACGCGCAGCGATCCCCGCATCGACGTGGTCAGAGGCGACTTCACGGCCGCGCGGGCGCCGCGTGAGCCGTTCGCGGTCGTGGGCAACATCCCCTACTCGATCACGTCGAAGATCGTGGACTGGTGCCTGCGGGCGCCGGCCCTGACCTCGGCGACGCTGCTCACGCAGCGGGAGTACGCCCGCAAGCGCGCGGGCGACTACGGCCGCTGGAGCCTGGTCACGGTGGAGTCGTGGCCGTGGTTCCACTGGCGGCTCGGCGACACGATCGGCAGGGAGAGCTTCCGGCCCGTCCCGTCCGTCGACTCGGCCATCCTGCGCGTCCAGCGCAGGCCGGAGCCGCTCGTGGACGACCGCCGCTCCTACCAGGAGCTGGTGGAGCTGGGCTTCGGCGGGGTGGGCGGCACGGTGCGCGCCTCGCTGAGGAAGCGCTACGACGGGGTGGACGCCGCGCTGGCGGCGGCCGGGATCGACCGCGACACCGTCGTCGGCTACGTCCACCCCGACCAGTGGATCACGTTGTGGCGGCGCCTATGCCGGTGACGCGGCCCTGACTTTCTCCGCCGATCCCACGGAGGGGGCCAGTCCTGGGGCGGTCGCGAGGCGGCGGCCCCAGGGCATGGCCAGCGCCAGGATCGGCAGCAGCACGATGGAGGCCCGCGACCAGTCGGAGTGCAGGCCCCACCAGGTGTTGGTGTCGAACTGCGTCATGTAGAGGTAGCCGTAGCCCGCCCAGAGCGACACGGCCACGATGGCCGGCCAGGCGAACCTGGTGGGCCTGGCGATCAGGAACGGCATGAACCACAGCAGGTATTGGGCGCCGAGCCGCGGCGTCATGACCATGAAGACGAGCAGGATGGCCGTGGTCATGTCGATCGGGTCGGCGCGCCGCCACCAGAGGATGACGGCCACGACGCTGACGTAGATCAGGTTGGTGCCGAACGAGGCCAGGTCGGGCCGCAGGGCCCAGTCGCCGCCGGTGAACCAGGGTGTCCAGCCGTATTCGCCGACGATCGGCCTGATGTCCTGGATGGTGTGGATGACCTGCGGGATCTGCTCCAGCGACGTGCCCGCGAAGACCGGCAGCGTGACGAGGAAGAAGACCGGCACCAGGCCGGTGAGGAACATCGCGGCGACTCTCGACCGCAGGTTGGGCAGGAGCAGCAGCATGCCGGGGATGAGCCAGATGGGCCAGCTCTTCGCGCACAGCGCAAGGCCCATCAGCAGCCCGGTCAGCGCGCCGCGCTTGAGGTCGGCCCGGTCGCCGGGGCCGGGCAGCAGGGCTCTGTGCAGCATGCCGCCGGGGCCGAGCACGCGCTTGACCGAGGTCTGCAGCCCGTACGCGGCCACGCCCCTGCGCACCTTGGCGACCACCTCGGTCGTCATCCCGGCCCGGTCGGGCCGGCCGGGGCCCCTGGCGACGACGAACGCCGCCACGCCGAACACGAGCGCGACCGGCTCGACCTGGCCATGGACGCAGGCGATCAGCACGGCGAGCGGGCTGAGCGCGTACTGCAGGGCGCGCAGCGACGCCTTCGGCCCGCCGGCCAGCTTGGCGACCAGCGGGATCAGCACGATGTCGGCGACCACGGTCACGAGGCGCCCGGCGTATTCCCACGGGATGCCCAGCCAGAGCAGGATGCCGTAGACGTAGGGGATGGTCGGCAGGAAGTGCCAGCCGCCCTCGCTGGCCAGCACCGGGTCCTGGCCACGGAGCACGGCCTCGCCCGCGGGCTTGAAGCTCTCCATGAAGTCGACGGGCTGCCACGAGTCGATGGCCGAGGTGTACATGATCAACACCCGGACGACCACGCCGACGAGAATGGCGACTATGAGCGGAGGCCGCCAATCGCGCCATTGGGCGATGAGAGCGAACACGACACCGGCGACGAGGACTATCCCCGTGAGAACTGCGTAATCCATGGCGGCCCCTAGCCTGCCGTACCAGTGAGACTGCCGCCACCTGGGCTTCCAATTCTTATCCCCGACATGCCGACACGTATCCCCATACGAGATCACCGTCTGTGTTGAACTTTTTCCATGGGGGGATCGCAGGTCAACCAGGCACTGGTCAGGCTCTACTTCGAGGTGAGAGATGGGCTGCGCGACCCGGTCGCGGCATGGGCGAAACTCACAGGCAACTCACAGCAATATCGCCATGCCAGAGGGGAGCGGCGGGTGCCGCTCGACGACGTCACGGCGGCCGAGCTGACGGCGGCCGCGATCGTGCACACCGCTTCCGCGCACGGCGCGGAACGGGTGGCGGCGCTGTCCACCTCGCCGCTGGCGCGGCTCGTCGGCGAGCTCGGCGGCGCGGTGCTGACCGAGCATCCGTGCGCGCCCGAGCAGGTGCTGGGGCCGCGGTTCGCCGGTCCTGGGGCCGACGACTGGGCGCGGGCGGCCTACGTGCTGCTGTGGGGTGAGAACAACCGGCTGGTACGCACGGCGGACACGCCCTGGGTGATCGCCGGTCGCTACAAGGGTCAGAAGGTGGTCGCGATCGGCACCCACCCCACCCGGCTGTCGGACGAGACGCTGGTCGTGCGGCCGGGCACGGACGGGGCGCTGGCCATGGCCATGGGGCACGTGCTGCTCAAAGAGTTCTTCCTGGACAGGACGCCGTTCACGGAGCACGCCGTGGCGCGTACGGACCTGCCGTTCCTGGTGCGGCTGCGGCCGCGGGAGGAGGCGTACGTGCCCGGCGGGCTGCTGGGGCGGGTCAGCGATCGGCTGAGCGTGTACGGCGGCGAGGCGGTCGAGGTGCTGCTGCCGCGCTTCGACTTCGGGCCGGGGGTGCTGCGGCGGGGCGTGCCCGTGCTGCGTGACGGCGACGAGCTGGTGACGACCGTGTTCGACCTGCTCCTGGCCGTCTATGGGGTGGGCAGGCCGGGGCTGCCCGGCGTCTGGCCCACCGGGTACGAGGATCGGCAGGCGCCGTACACGCCGGCCTGGCAGGAGTCGTACACCGGGGTGGCCGCGTCGCGCACGCTGAAGATCGCCAGGGAGCTGGGCGTGACGGCCGAGAAGACCGGCGGGCGCTGCGTGATCGTCCCCGGCCGGTTGGAGACGCCGCACGCCGACACCGCCTACCGGGCCATGCTGGCGCTGCTGGTGCTCACCGGGTGCGGCAGCGGGTGGGCGCAGGCGGTCGGCGCGGGGGTGCCGCTGGTGCCGTACCTGTGCCTGCACGCGTGCGGCGAGGATCGCTCGGACGTGGGCGCGCTGAGCTGGGCGCTGTCGGAGGGGCTGTTCGAGCGCAGGACGGCCCGCTCGGTGCTGCTGGAGGCGGTGCGCGACGGGTGGCCGATGGCGCCGTCGCCGCGCGTGCTCGCCCTGCCGCGGCCGATCTACCCGCTGCCGCCCGAGGTGGACCTGCTGATCGGCCCGGACGAGCACTGCGACCTGTCGCCGCCCGACACCGAGCTGGTGGCGCAGGCGGTCGCGCGGCTGGCCGGGCCCGCCGCCCCGGTGGCGGCGGGCGGCGGGCTCGGCGACGAGCGGATGCGGCTGCTGGTGGACCACGCCTGGATGCACGAGTACGGCGAGGCGCTGCCCACCTACCGGCCGCCGGGCCTCGGCATCCCGATCAAGCCCACCCAGCTCGTCAGGTTCACGTGAGCGCGTTCAGGTAGGCCCGATGGCTCCTGGAGAACTCCGATCCGTTGAACCTGTCCCAGTTGATCGACCAGGTCATGAGCCCGCGCAGGTTCGGGTAGACGCCCCGCGGCCGGTACGTCCCGCAGTTGGTCCCCTTGGCCAGGCAGTCGAAGGCCTTCTGCACCTCGGCCACGGTGGTGAAGCCGTTGCCCGCGTTGGGCGAGGCGGGCAGGCCGATGGCCACCTGGTCCTGGCGGAGCGCAGGGAACACGTTGGCCGGATTGCCCATGATCGGGAAGCCGGCGAGCAGCATGTCCGTCATGGCCACGTGGAAGTCGTGCCCGCCCATCGTGTGGTACTGGTTGTCCAGCCCCGTGATCGGTCCCGAGTTGTAGTCCTGCACGTGGAGCAGGGTCAGGTCGTCGCGCATGGCGTGGATGACCGGCAGGTAGGAGGCGCTCCTGCTGTCGGCGGCGCCGTTCGGGCCCGGGCCGTAGAACTGGTAGCCGAGCTGGACGAAGAACGTCTCCGGAGCCATGGTGAGCACGAACTTGGCGCCGTACCGGCTCTTGAGGGTCTTGAGCGCCGAGATCAGGTTCACGATGACGGGCGTGGTCGGGGCGGCGAGGTTGGTGTCGCCCGGGTTGAGGTAGAGCGAATGACCCTCGAAGTCCACGTCCAGGCCGTCGAGGCCGTACCTGTCGATGATCGCGGCGACCGACGTGACGAACGTGTCGCGCGCCGCCGTGGTGGTGAGCTGCACCTGGCCGTTCTGGCCGCCGATCGAGATCAGCACCTTCTTGCCCTGGGCCTGCTTGGCCCTGATGGCGGCGATGAAGTCGGCCTCCGGCTCCACGTTGGGGCATTCCGCGGCCGGGCACTGGCGGAAGCGGATGTCGCCGGAGGTGACCGAGGTCGGCTCGCCGAAGGCCAGGTTGATGACGTCCCATTCGCCCGGCACGTCGGCCATCCGGATGTAGCCGGACCCGTTGGCGAACGAGGCGTGCAGGTAGCCGACCAGCACCCGCTTGGGCAGCTGGCCGCCGCCCCCGCCGCCGCCGGTGGTCGTGGTGCCGCTCGCCTCGGCGGAGTAGGCCGAGCAGTTGTTGGCGGCGTCGCAGGCGCGGACCTTGAAGCGGTACGTGGTGGCCGCGCTCAGCCCGGTCGCCTGGTGGGACGTCCCGGTGACGGTGACCGGGGAGCCGCCGTCGCGGGAGACCTCGTACCTGGTGACGCCCACGTTGTCGGTGGCGGCCGGCCAGGTCACGGTGAGCGAGCCGGAGGTCGCGCCGCCGGTGGACGGGGTGCCCGGCACGGCCGGGGCCTGGGTGTCGGGGGTGCCGCCAGGGCCGTCCAGCGCCACGTCGTCGGCCAGGTAGGCGCCCTGGCCGTACCAGCCGTTGACGTGCACGGTCACCGACGTGGTGGCGGCGCCGGTGGTGAAGGAGGTCTTGAGCTGGGCCCACTGGCTGCCAGGGGAGCCCCAGGTGCTGGCGCTGACGCCCGTGCCGGTGGCGCCGAGGAAGACGTAGCCGCCCTGCACCCAGGCGGAGAGCTGGTAGGCGGTGCCGGGCTGGACGGTGATGGTCTGCTGGCACCTGGCGTAGTCGCCGCCCTGCGGGGTGGCCCGCAGGGCGCTCGCGCCGCCGTGCACGGGGGACGACACGGCCTGGGCTCCCGACGTCGCGCTGCACGTCCAGCCGCTCAGGCCGGTCTCGAAGCCGGGGTTGGCCAGGATGTTCGCGGCGGCTGCCGGGGCGGCCTGGAATGCGGTGAGTCCTAGGGCGAGCACGGCCGTGGCCGCGAGTCCTCGGAGGTTCATGGGGTTCCTCACGCTCATGCCGAGGGGGCCCGCCCCGGATCGGGGCGGGCCGCCTTTCACGATGGGGTCAGAAGCCGGCGGTGGTCCTGGTGAACTCCCAGTCGGTCTGGGCGATGCCGCTGCAGTTCGACACCACGCCGCCGCCCGGGCAGGGGCGGTCACGGTTGACGGCCCAGTACGCGAGCCTGGTCAGGCCGTGGGAGTTGGCCCAGTCGC
The DNA here is from genome assembly GCF_039539705.1 of Nonomuraea rosea. Classification (NCBI taxonomy): domain Bacteria; kingdom Bacillati; phylum Actinomycetota; class Actinomycetes; order Streptosporangiales; family Streptosporangiaceae; genus Nonomuraea; species Nonomuraea rosea. The sequence continues at coordinate 15,837 of NZ_BAABDQ010000028.1, forward strand.
GGATCTGGGTCCAGGTCGCGGGCGAGGTCAGCTCCTGCTGGTCGGACAGGCCGTTCATGCCCGAGATGCCCATGTGCGCGTACGCCTGGGCGTCGGTCCAGCCGAAGGCGCTCTTCAGCGCGTTCTTCAGGCCCTCGGAGGCGTTGACCGTGTCCTGGTACATGTTGGTGCCGCCGAAGTCGAACGGCATGATCGTGTAGTTGTCGATCGGCACGGCGAGCGCCTTGGACTGGTTGATGAGCCGGATGCCGGCGGCGGTCGGGCCGGTCTTGGAGGTGCCGAACGTGACGACGACCTTGACGTTCGGGTTGTTCTGCTTGACGATCTTGAGGCCGTTCAGGATGCGGTCCTGGACGGTGTAGTTCTCGAACTCGTCGGTGTTCTCGATGTCGAAGTCCACGACGGCGGGGCCGACGGCGTTGATGACCTGCTGCACCGCGGTGGCGAACGCCTGCGGCGTGGCGCAGTTGGGGCCGAGCTTGTTGCCCGACCAGCCGCCGAAGGAGATCTGGACGCTGCCGCCCTTGGACTTGATCGTGTTGATCGCCTGCTGGTCGGCGCCGCCGGTCAGCGCGCGGCTCCCGTCCCAGGCCGGGTTGCAGCCGCCACTGGCCAGGATGAACGCCATCGTGAACGAGCGCACGCCGGTGGCGTCCATGACCGTGCCCGGGTTGGGCGGGTTGCCCCAGCCCATGTAGAGGTAGGGGGCTCCGGGCATCTTGGTGGGGTTGCTGCAGCCGGTCGTGGTCGCGGTGGCGTCCCGTCCCGCCGACTCACCCACCGAGTTGTACGCCTTCACCGTGTAGGTGTGCGTCGTGCACGCGCCGAGCCCCGAGACGGTGGCGCTGGTGCCGGTGACCTGGGCGCGCTGCGTCGAGCCCTCGTACACGCGGTAGCCGGTCACCGTGCCCGACGACGCGCCCCAGCTCAGCGCGATGCTGGAGCTCGTCACCGAGGTGGTCGCCGTGCCGGGCTGGCCGGGGGCGCCGGTGCCGCCGGAGGTGGTGGCGGTGACGGAGTTGCTCACGCCGGAGAGGTTGCCGGCCGCGTCGCGGGCGCGGACCGTGTAGGTGTAGGCGGTCGAGGCGGCCCGGCCGGTGTCGGTGTAGGTGGTGCCGGTCACGGTGGTGACCAGCGTGCCGCCACGGTAGACGTCGTAGCCGGAGGCGCCCACGTTGTCGGTCGAGGCGTTCCAGGCCAGCGCGACGCTGCTGGCGGTGACGCCGGTCGAGCGGAGGTTGCCGGGCACGGAGGGCGCCGTGGTGTCGGTGCCGCCGCCCGAGCCGGCCTTCCAGAGCGCGGGCACGTTCGGCGGCGCCCAGTCGGGCTGGGAGGTGTGGGCCTGGAGGCACACGTAGTCGACGCCGTTGTAGGTGACGACCGCGCCGGTGGCGTAGGCCGTCCATGGGGCCCAGGCGGCGGCGAGCTGGAGCTGGGGCGTTTCGCCGAACGCGGCGGGTGCGCCGGAGGCGAGCCCGGCTCCGGTCAGGGTGAGGGCCAGTGCCGCCGTCAAGGCGGTTAATCTGCTGCGAAATTTCATGGCATTCCCTGGAGGTGGGGCTTGACGGTCTTGGAGAACGACCAGTTGTTGCTGGCGTCCCAGTTGATGGACCAGGTCATCGCGCCCCTGATGTCGGGGTAGGCGCGCGGTGGCACGAAGGTCCCGCAGCTGGTCCGTTTGGCCAGGCAGTCGAGGGCCTGGTTGACGAGGGCGGGTGAGACGACGCCGCCGCCCGCGGCTCCCGGTCCCGCGGGCAGGCCCAGCGCCACCTGGTCGGGGCGCAGGCCGTTCTCGAGCTGGATGCAGGCCAGCGCGGTCATGAAGTTGACCGAGCCCTGCCCGTAGGCCTGGGCCTGGTCGCAGCCGAGCATGGAGCCGGAGTTGTAGAACTGCGTGTGGACGACGGTGAGGATGTCCTTGATGCTCAGGGCGAGTTTGAAGTACTCCATCCCGGTCGACTGCATGTCGATGGTCTGCGGGGCCATGGTGATGATCAGCCCGGAGCCGGCCTTCGAGCGCAGCGACCGCAGCGCCTGGGCCATGTAGGTGGCGTTGAGGCCGTTCTCCAGGTCGATGTCCACGCCGTCGAAGCCGTAGCTCTGCATGAGCGCGTACACCGTGTCGGCGAACTTGGTCGCCGCCGTCGTGCTGGCGACCTGGACCCGTCCCGCCTCGCCGCCGACCGACAGGATGACCTTCTTGCCGCGCTGGTGCAGGGCCTGTACGTCGGCCTTGAACTGGGCGTCGGTGTAGCCGCCCACCGCCGTGGCCAGGCCGGGGTCGAGGGTGAAGACGACCTCGCCCGCGGTGGCGGTGGCCTCGCCGAAGGCGATGGCGATCAGGTCGTACTCGCTGGGCACGGCCGACAGCTTCAGCTCGACGGCGGGGTTGACGAAGTTGTGCCAGTAGCCCGTGAGGAAGTGCTTGGGCAGGGTCCCGCCCGTGCACCCCGACGTGGTGAACGCGAACGGGTCGCTGGCGGGGCCGTCGCCCGCGGCGTTCGAGGCGGTGATCGTGACCGTGTAGGAGGTGCAGGCGGTCAGGCCGGTGAGGGTGTGGGCGGTGCCGGTGACGGTGGCGGTGAGCGTCCCGTTCAGCCGGACCTTGTACGACGTGGCGCCGGCCACGGCGGGCCAGCTCAGCGTGGCGCCGGTCGAGGTCGAGGAGGTCAGGCCGATCGAGGTGACCTTGCCGGGCACGCCCGTGCCGCAGCCGGTGGTGGTGGCCGTCACCGGGTCGCCGGCGGCCGACTCGCCCGCCGGGTTGTACGCCTTGACCGTGTAGGTGTGGCTCTCACAGGTGCCGAGCCCGCCGATCGTGGCCGCGGCGGCCGTGACCGTGGCCTTGACAGCGGTGCCCTCGTAGACGCGGTAACCGGTCACCGTGCCGGAGGAGGCGCCCCAGGACAGGGTGATGGCGTTGCTCGTCGTGGTGGCGGTGGCGGCGCCCGGCCGGCCGGGGAGCTCGACGGCCGAGCCGCCGCAGGAGGCCCCGTTGAGCGTGCAGCCGGTGATGCCGGGGAAGTTGCCCGGGCTGCCGTTGAAGCCGAAGCTCGCACTCGCTCCCGCCGCGAGCGTGGAGGCCCAGCCCGGGTTGGTGAAGGTGTAGTGCTGGCCGCTCCGCGTCATCACCGCGTCCCACGCGGACGGGATCGAGAAGCCGGCGGGGGCGTCGAACTGGACGTTCCAGCCGTTCATGGCCGTGGTGGTGCCGTTGGTGACGGTGACCTTGCCCTCGAAGCCGGAGCCCCAGTCCGAGACCTTGACGAAGGTCGCGGTGGCGCCGGCGGCGTGAGCGGGCAGGGCGTAGAGGCTGAGTGCGAGGGTCGCGAGCGCCAGGACAATCGCGCGAAGTCTCACGGATGCTTCCTTCGGGGGGTGGCGTGCCGTACGGCTTGCACCGGGGGGTGAGAGCGCAAGCCGTACGGCACGGCCTTGGGGGGGTGTCAGCGCAGACCGGTGGGAGAAGTGGGCGGCTTTGCAGAGCCTGTCAGGTTTTGTCCGGTTAGTGATTACTTTTAGTAAAGTTTCCTAAGAGTTGTCGCGATCGTAGCCCTGACACCCAGTGCTTACAAGACCCAATCCCATGACCCCGGACATGGCTCCGCCGCGCAAGATCGTGATCTTGCGCGGCGGAGTGCGGTGCGCTTTACGGTTGCTGGGTGATCCGGACGTCGTCGACGCCCGCCTCCACGAGGGAGGCCCCTGACGCGTCCGCCGCGTCCACGACGATGCGGACGGTCTGGCCCGCGAAGGCGTTCAGGCTCGCCGTGGCCGTGGCCCAGGCGCCGTTGCGGTTGGCGGCCGAGCCGGTCTGGTTCAGCACGGTGGCCGTGGTCGAGCCGACCACGCGCACCCTGAGGTAGTCGGCGCTGGAGGCGTTGGAGCCGTGCGCCAGGTACCACGAGAACGACAGGTTCAGCGCGCCCGTGGTGGGCAGAGTGATCAGCGGCGACTGGATCGAGGTGATCCCGCCGTCGATGTCGAAGTCACCGGCCGCCGCGCCCGCCAGCCGTCCCGTCACCAGGTCATTGGCGCCGCTCACCGTGGTGCCGAGTTGCTTGGCGCCCGAGGACGTGGTGGCCTCGGGGTCGCCGCGCTCCCACAGGCCGGTGGTGGCGGTGTCGGCGCCGGCCGGGTTCGCCGCCCAGCCGGTGGCCGTCTCGAAGGTGTCGGAGTAGACCGTCACCGGCGGCGTGCCGGTGCCGCAGTATTGAGCCTCCTTGCCGATGATCCGGTAGACGCAGTCCGAGTATTCGAGGAAGCGCAGGACTGCCTCCCTGTTGCGGGTGGTCTGCGGGACGATCTGCTCGTCCGGCGGGTAGAAGCCGGGGCTGGATCCCGTCGGGTACATCTCGAACGTGAAGCTGAAGATCTTGTAGACCCCCCAGAGCCAGTCGTCGATGGTCCCGTCGGTGATGTAGAGGTCACTCCCCTGCTGGGGCGTGTAGTTGTTGGTGGAGGCCATGTTCTGGCCGAGTGTGGCGTGGGCGTCCCGGTCGTCCTGGGTCAGGCCGGGCGCGGTGTCGTTGAAGGTGTAGCCGTAGGGCCACAGGACCAGCTCGCTGTAGGTGTGCCAGTCGATGTGCGACTTGAGCTGCTGCACGCCGCCGATGATCCGGCTGCGCACCCAGTTGGCCGCCGCCTTGACCTCGGGCGTCGACTCGGCGCTCGCGCCGCGGTAGGTCTCGCTGGAGGTCGTGCCCGACGAGCCGCCGCAGCAGCCCCAGTTGTAGGCCCAGTTGCGGTTCATGTCCGTGCCGACGGCCGACGAGCCGGAGTTCGGCTGCCTGTTCTTGCGCCAGGAGCGGTAGGAGCCGGTGGCGATGTCGTACTCGCCGCCGTCCGGGTTGAGGTCCGGCATGATCCAGATCTCCCTGGAGTTGACCAGGTTCGTGATTCTGGCGTCCGTGCCGTAGTTGTCGGTGAGCAGGTGCATGAGGTAGAGGGACATCTCGACCGTGAGGTGCTCACGGGCGTGCTGGTGGGCGGTGAAGAGCACCTCGACCTCGTTCTCGTCGGCGCCCACGTTGTCGCTGATCTTGATCAGGCGGAGCTGCCTGCCCTCGTACGAAGTGCCGTACGAGGCTTGGCTCATGATGCCCGGATGCGCCGCCACCAGGGTGTTGATCTCGGCGTTCATCTCCGCGTAGTTGTGGTACTGCGAGTCCGCCGGCGGGAAGTCAAACGCGTCGACGGACGGGGGTGTCGGGCGCGGCACCTCCGCCACCCGGTAGCCGAGCCGCTTGATGGCCGAGACTTCGGCTTCCGTGGCCGTGACCAGGACCGATGCCTTGGCCACCTCTTCGATGGCCGCTCCTGTGGCGGCCACCGAGCTGCGCTGCTGCGCGTTCGCCGGACCCTCGACGCGGTACTGCCTGTTGGGCGGTGGCTCCGCGGAGGCACCCGCGCCGGTCATGCCGGTCAGGGTGATCAGGCTGAGGGCGGCAAGCAGGATGACAAATCGGTGTTTCACCTAGTCCTCCTCAGGCGCTCGGGCTCGAGTGGTGCCGGCGCCTGAACCGAGACTGAAGACGATGCCGGTCCTAGGAAAGGCCCAAATTTCCGGGCATGCGGATCAGGGTCGCTTCGAGCGGCTTCCGCACCAGATCGGGCACCTCGGCGTCGCCGGCCGCGTACCCGACGGGGAACAGGATGTAGGGCCGCTCACCGGCCGGCCGCTCGCAGATCTCGCTGAGGAAGGCCATCGGGTTGGGCGTGTGGGTGAGCGTGGACAGGCCCATGGCGTGCAGCGCGGCGATGAACAGGCCGCAGGCGATGCCGACGCTCTCGTTGACGTAGTAGTGCCTGATCCGGCCGTGGCCGGGGCGCACCGCGTATTTCTCGGCGAAGCAGACGACCAGCCACGGCGCCACTTCGAGATAGCCCTTGTCCGAGGTGGTCTCCAGCGGCGCCAGCGCCGCCCGCCACTCGGGCGGCAGCCGGCCGCCCTCGTAGTTCTGCCGCTCCTCGCGCTCGGCCGCCGCGCGCACGCGCCGCTTGGTCTCCTGGTCGCCGATCGCCACGAACGTCCACGGCTGCTGGTGCGCCCCGGAGGGCGCGGTGCCGGCCGTCCGCACGGCCAGCTCAATGCACCGGTACGGCACCGGCTCCGCGCTGAACGAGCGCACGCTGCGCCGCCGGTCCGAGAACCGGTAGAACTCCTCGCCACGCCTGACCATCTCGGCGGGCTCGTAGCGTTCTGGCGAGTAGGGGACGAAGGGGTGCCGGTGCTCCATAAGATCCGAAGTCTCGGCACGGTTGGCTGATCTGACAACACCTGCCCTTCCATGCTGTCAATCTGCAAGATCAACGGACGATGGGATGACGAATATGCCGGCACGCCGCCGTGGGCTCGACGACCTGGACCTCCGTGTGCTCCGCCTCGTCGCCGAACGTCCGCGCAGCGGCCTGCTGGAGCTGGCCCGCCTGCTGGGGGTGGCGCGGGGGACCGTACAGGCCAGGCTCGACCGCATGACCGCCGACGGCGTGATCACCGGCTTCGGCCCGAACCTGTCCCCCGCCGCGCTCGGCCATCCGGTGCAGGCGTTCACCACGCTGGAGGTCGAGCAGGCCGCCCGCGAGCACATCTCCAGAACGCTTGAGGCCATCCCCGAGCTGCTGGAGGCGTACGTCGTGACCGGGCCCGGCGACGTGTGGTGCCGGATCGCGGGGCGCGACCACGAGGACATCCAGCGGATCATCGACGTGATGCTCAGGATCCCGGGCGTACGCAGGAGCACGACCGTCATCACGCTGTCAGCCGTGGTGCCCCACCGCGTCCTGCCGCTGGCAGCGGCTGACAGGCCGGTGACAGGTCGATACCAGGGCGCCCCCGCACCGTTGGAGGCATGACACACGCGATCGAAGCAGAAGGGCTCGTCAAGAGGTACGGGCGCAAGAACGCGCTCGACGGCATCGACCTGACGGCGCGAACCGGCGGCGTGCTCGGCGTCCTGGGACCCAATGGCGCGGGCAAGACCACGGCGGTGCGGATCCTGGCCACCCTGGTCGCCCCCGACGCGGGCCGCGCCCTGGTCGGGGGGCACGACGTGGTCCGCGAGGCCGCGCGGGTCCGCGAGCTCATCGGCCTGACCGGCCAGTACGCCTCGATCGACGAGAAACTGACCGGCACCCAGAACCTGGTGCTGATGGGCCGCCTGCTCGGCCTGTCCAGGGCGTCGGCCAGGGCCAGGGCCGCCGAGCTGCTGGCCCGCTTCGGCCTGGAGGAGGCGGCCGGGCGCGCCGCCGCCGGATATTCGGGCGGCATGCGCCGCCGCCTCGACCTGGCGGTCAGCCTGGTCAGCAGGCCGCAGATCCTCTTCCTCGACGAGCCCACCACGGGGCTGGACCCCCATGCCCGCGCCGAGCTGTGGGACGTGGTCAGGGAGCTGACCGCCGACGGCGTGACCGTGCTGCTGACCACCCAGTATCTGGAGGAGGCCGACCAGCTCGCCGACGACCTGCTGGTGATCGACCGGGGCCGGGTCGCGGCTGCGGGCACCCCGGCCGAGCTCAAGGCGCTGGCGGGCGGCCACCGGCTCGACGTCAGGCCGCTGCACGCCGCCGACGTCGAGAAGGCCGAGGCGATCCTCGGCACGCGGGCGGCCGACGGCCTGCTGACCATGCCGGTGCACGACCTGGCCGTGCCGCCCGATGTGCTGCGCAAGCTGGACGACGCGGGCGTCGTGCTCGCCGAGCACGCCCTGCGCCTGCCCTCCCTGGACGACGTCTTCCGCACCCTGACCGGAGCCTCCCGATGACCACCGCACTCTCCCAAGGGCTGACGCTGGCCTGGCGCAGCCTCATCCCGTTGAAGAACAGCCCAGGCCAGCTCATCAGCCTGCTGCTGCAGCCGGTTTTCATGATCGTTGTGTTCGTCTACCTGTTCGGCGGGGCGGCGGGCGGCGATCGGGCGGGCGCGGTGGCGTACATGCTGCCCGGCGTGCTCGTCCAGGTGGCCCTGATGGCGACGATCACCACCGGCATGAACCTGTCCACCGACATCGGCAACGGGGTGTTCGACAGGTTCAGGACCATGCCGATCGCCAGGTCGGCGCCGCTGGCCGGGCGCATCATGGCGGACCTGCTGACGCTGCTGATCACCATCGCGATGTCCCTGGCCGTGGGGTACGCCGTCGGCTTCCGCATCCAGACGGGACCGCTGGCCGCGCTGGCCGGGATCGGCCTGGTGCTGCTCATGGCCATGGCGCTGAGCTGGGGCTCGGCGTGGATCGGGCTGGTGGCCAAGTCCGTCACGTCGATGCAGGGGATCGCCACGGCCGTGCTGCTGCCGCTCACGTTCGGCAGCAGCGCGTTCATCCCCGCCACCGACATGCCGGGCTGGCTGGCCTGGTGGATGGGCGTCAACCCCGTCTCCCACCTGGCCGGCGCGCTGCGCGGCCTGATGATCGGCGGCCTGCACCCGTCCGACGTGTGGATCACCCTCGGCTGGACCGCCGCGTTGCTCGCGGCCTTCGCCCCCACCGCCCTTCGCGCCTACAACAGGAGAGTCCGATGATCGAGACCACCGAGACCATGACCACCCGTGACGGCGTCGAGCTCGTGGCCACGCTGTGGCGGCCCGCCGCGACCGGCCGCTTCCCCGTGCTGCTCTCGCGCACCCCCTACGGCCGGGGTCCCGCCGGGCCCGGGTTCCACCTCGACCTGCCCAGGCTGGTGGCGGCCGGGTACGCCGTCGCCGCCCAGGACGTGCGCGGCACCGGGGCGTCGCAGGGCGGCTTCCGGTTCATCAGCGGCGAGGCGGCCGACGGTTACGACGCGGTCCGGTGGGCCGCGACGCAGCCGTGGTCGGACGGGAACGTCGGCATGTTCGGCGACTCGTACCTGGCCATCACGCAGCTGCTCGCCGCCCAGGAACGCCCCGAGGGGCTGCGGGCCATCGCGCCGCACGTCTCGCCCAAGAGTCTGTACGACTGCGTCTACCAGCCGGGCGGCGTGCCCAATCTGAACGTCATCCTGACCATCTGCCTGGTCGTGCTCGCCACCGGGGAGCTGGACCGCCGGATCGCGCTGGGCACGGCCACGCCCGGCGACAAGGAGGAGTACCTGGCCGCCCTCGGCCTGCCCGACCGGGTCGATGAGGTCCTGGGCGCGCTGTTCGAGCGGCTGCCGCTCAGTGACCAGCCGCTGCTGAAGGACCTCGTGCCCTACTACTCCTCGTGGATGGGCACGCCCGATCCCGGCGATCCGCTGTGGCGGGACGCGATCGTGCGGCATGCGGAGATCGAGGTGCCCGCGCTGGTCGGCACCGGCTGGTACGACTACTTCCTGGACGCCTCGATCGAGCACTACGAGGGGTTGCGCGGGGATTCGCGGCTTGTCGTAGGGCCTTGGGCGCATTTTTCGGCCGAAAGGGGGATCTGCGGGCGTGACTACGGCGACCAGGCGAGCCAGGAGGCGATCGACTGGACCGGCGTCCATCTCGACTGGTTCGACCACTGGCTGCGCACGGGGCCGGCGGGCGACTCCCGGCCGCTGGGCGGCGGGTCCCGGTCGCTGGAGGGCCGGGCGAAGGTGCGGATCTTCGTGATGGGCGACGACGAGTGGCGGGACGAGGACGACTGGCCGCTCGCGCGGGCCCGGCTGGTGCCGTACCACCTCGGACCGGGCGGCACCCTCAGCACCACGCCGGAGCCGGGCGGCGCGGGCGCGTTCGCCGGCGACCCCGGCGACCCGGTGCCGACGGTCGGCGGCGCGGTCATGGCGTTCGACGCCTACGGCCCGCTGGACCAGCGGCCGCTCGACGCGCGCGGCGACGTGCTGCGTCACCAGAGCGAGCCGCTGGCCGCGCGGGTGGAGGTCACCGGGCGGGTCGAGCTGGTCGCACGCGTCTCGTCCACGGCGGGCAGCGCGGACGTCACCGCCAAGCTGATCGACGTGCACCCCGACGGGCGTGCGGAGCTGCTGACCGACGGCGTCGTCCGGGTGACGGGCCTGGTCCCCGGCGAGGTGCGCGAGGTCACGGTGCCGGTCGGCACGACCTCGAACGCGTTCCTGCCCGGGCACCGGATCAGGATCGACGTGGCGGGCTCGAACTTCCCCCGGTTCGGCAGGAACCCGGCCAAGGGGACCACCACGGTGCACGGCCCCTCCTACGCCGTGCTGCCGATCATCTCGTAGAGCTCCCGTCGCGGCTTGGCCGCGCCCTCGGCGGCGAGCTCCGCGTAACGCTCTTCGCCGAGGGCGGCTCTGGCCGCCGTCACGCCCTCGGCGGTGTCGATGTCGATGTCGTGCGGGTCGAGCGCCGACGACGCGCCGAACAGGACCGCGGCCCGTTCCTGGTCTCCCCCGGCCTGCGCGGCCAGGGCGAATCCGGCGTACACGACGGACGTCAGCGACCGGTCGGCGTCGAGGTCGCCGAGTGCCTTCAGGGCCTGGCGGTGCTGCTCCAGGGCCGCGTCCAGGTCACCGGCGAGTGCGAGCGCCCGGCCGTACGCGGTCCTGACCGCGACGGCGAGTTGCGCGATCGGCGGCGCCTGCGCCATCACGCCGAACAGTCCGCGGTAGATCTCCAGGGCCCGCTCCACGTCGCCGATCCTGCAGGCGTAGGCGGCCTCGCCCATCCCGAGCTGCACCAGCGAGAACGGGGTCGTGTCCGCCGCCACGCCGGCCCGCGCCCTGGCCAGGTCGTTCGCCGCGCCCGCCAGGTCGCCGGTCCTGGTGCGCAGCATGGCCAGCCTGATCAGGGTGGAGATCGCCTCGTCGGCGTTGACCCAGTGGTCGGTGAGCGACCACGTCTCGGCGATCAGGTCGTCCGTCGGCACGCCCTTGGCGACTCGGATGGAGGCCAGCCCCAGCAGCGCCTCGCTCAGCCCCCACCGGTCCCCGAGCTGCCTGAACCCGGCCACCGCGCGCTCCAGCCGCTCCTCGGTGCGGTTGCGGTCGCCGATCATGAGGGCGGCGCTGGACAGCCAGAGGTCGTCGCTCTCGGCGAAACGCTCGAGCAGCTCGGCCGCGTAGTCGTCGCGGCCCGCGGCGGCGGCCATCACGGCCTTGCTGATCCGCAGCAGCGGGTGCAGCGGCCCCTCCCGCTCGGCCAGGCCGACCAGCTCGTCCATCCGATGCGAGAGCAGCAGCATGGCGGGCCGGTCGGAGACCAGGGAGGCGAACACGTCCACGCCGTAGGCGAACAGGCACGCCGTGTACGCCCTCGCCAGCCCCGGCGGCGGCGTGTCGCCGACCAGCTCGATCACCTGGGTGGCCCAGCCGACGCTCTCCTGCCGGTAGCCGCACATCCACCAGTACCAGGTGAGCGCCGCGCACAACCGCAGCGCCGTGTCGACGTCCCGCTCGTCGATGGCCCAGCGGAGCGCCGCGGCGAAGTCGTCCCGCTCGTGCGACAGCCGCTCCATCCAGCCGAGCTGCGCGGCCGTCCGCAGCTCGGGGACGGCCCGCTCGGCGAGTTCGAGCAGGTACGCCGCATGCCGCCGCCGGTACTCGGCGAGCTCGCCCGCCTCCTCCAGACGTTCTGCGGCGTAGGCGCGGATGGTCTCCAGCATCGAGTAGCGGCCCTCGGGCGAGACCTGGACCAGCGACTTGTCGACCAGCGCGCCCAGCACGTCCGCCGTGCTCGCGCACACCGACTCCACGGCCTCCAGCGTCGCGCCGCCGGCGAACACGGCCAGCCGCCTGGCCAGTACCAGCTCCCGCTCGTCGAGCAGGTCCCAGCTCCACTCCACCACCGCCCTGAGCGTCTGCTGGCGCGGCAGGGCGGTCCTGCTGCCGCCGGTGAGCAGCTCGAACCGGTCGCCGATCCGGTCGGCGAGCTGCTGCGGGGTCATGGTGCGCAGGCGCGCCGCCGCCAGCTCGATGGCCAGTGGCATGCCGTCCAGCCGGCGGCACAGGGACACCACCGCGGCCACGTTCTCGTCGTCCAGCGCGAACCGCGGACTGGCGGCGGCGGCGCGGTCGAGCAGCAGCCGGACCGACGGGTAGCCGCCGGCCTGCTCGGGACGCGCGCCGACGGGCGGCGGTTCGAGCGGCGGGATGGGGGCGAGGTGCTCGCCCGGCAGGTTCAGCGGCTCCCTGCTGGTGGCCAGCACCCTGAGCTCCGGGCACTCGGTCAGCAGTCGCTCGGCCAGCATGGCGGCGGCGTCCACGAGGTGCTCGCAGTTGTCCAGGACGAGCAGCGCGGGGCGGTCGGCGAGCGCCTCGGCGACCTGCTCGACCGGGTCCTTGAGGTCCTCCTGGCGGTGGTAGGCCGGGCGGTCGTCGCGCAGGCCGAGGGTGTCGCGCACGGCGCCGGGGACGTCGGCGGGGTCGCTGATCGGGGCCAGCTCGATCAGCCAGGCGGCGCCGAGGTCGCTCTTGAGCGCCACCTCCGTGGCCAGCCGGGTCTTGCCCGCGCCGCCCGGGCCGACCAGAGTCACGATCCTGGCCCTGGCCAGCAGGGCGGCGAGCTGCTCCTGCTCGACCTCGCGGCCGATGAAGCTGGTACGCGGCGCCCGCACGTTCCCACGCGACCCCCGGCCCCGGCCGTCGCGACCCTGCCCGTCCCGGCCCTGCCCGTCGCCTCGCTGCCCGTCGCCCCTCAGCCCGTTGTGGATCTGCTGGTCGCGGGCCCTCGGGTCGCGCTCGCCGGCCGGGAGGGCGGGGCGCAGCTCGCCCGACAGCACGGCCAGATGGGCGGCGCGCAGCTCCGCCCCAGGATCGACGCCCAGCTCGCCGGCGAGCTTGCGACGAGTGCGCTCGAACAGCTCCAGCGCCTCCGCCTGCCGCCCCGACACGGCGAGCGCGCGCATGGCCAGCGCGGCCAGCCGCTCCCGCAGCGGGTTCGCGGCCAGCTCCGCGAGCAATTCGACGGGCAATTCGATGGGCAACGCGGCCGCCGCCAGCCGGGCCTCGGCGCGGGACTCGACGGCGGACAGCCGCTCCTCCTCCAGGGCGACGGCCGCGTTCGCGAGCGGCGGCACCGCGGTCAGGTCGGCCAGCGCGCGCCCGCGCCAGAGGGCCAGCGCCGCGTCCACCCCGTCCGGCGTCCGCGCCAGGCGCCGGAACAGCAGCGCGTCCACGGAGTCCGCGGGCACGGCGAGCGTGTAGCCCCCGGGCCTGCTCTCCACCACCTCGTACGGCCGCAGCGCCACCCGCAACCGCCTGACCAGCGTCTGCAGCGCGTTGGCGGCGTTGGCGGGCGGCTCGTCCGGCCAAAGGGCGTCGATCAGCCGCTCGGCCGTGACGGTACGCCCGGCGTCGATCGCCAGCACGCCCAGCAGCGCACGCAGCCGGAAACCGCCGACCGCGATCGGCCCCCCGTCGCCCTCGACCTCCATCGGCCCCAAGATGGATATCCGCACATGTCCCATCCTGCCGTGCCCAGCCGGCCGCCGGTGGCACGGCCCGCACGACCACCCCTAGCCATGCGGACCGCGCACTCACCTGACGCGGCGAGCCCACACGCCTGCCGGCGCCGCCAGCCACGGCGCTCGAAGGCGGACCCTCCAAATTCATAGTAAACCAATAGGGATTATAGGTAAAGCTCAGACTTGCACGAGAGTGATGACGCCCGCACCGAGCAGGGCCACCGCCCACATGCGATCCACGTTGAACCAGGCCCTCCGGAGCACGGCCAGCCCGGCCACCTTGTACACGATCACCGCGATCCCCCCGGCCACCAGGAACATGGCCAGCGTGTGGAAGGCCGCCACGCCCAGCCCGCCGGACACGGCGTGCCCCGCGTGCCCCTCGGCGCTCAGCCCGGTGAACACCGGCAGCAGCATCAGCCCCGCGCCGTGCGCCGACGACATCAGGAACGACCAGCCGGCCAGCTGCCACAGGGACAGCCGCATCCCCACCCAGCGGAAATGCCTGGACGACAGCAGCCGCCACAGGCCGAACCCCACCAGCACCACCCCGCCGGCCACCGAGAGCACGGTCCCGGTGACCAGTGAGCCGGTGCCGGCCACGACGAGCGCCACCAGGGCCACCGACGCCAGGTGGCCGAGGGCGATCATCGGTATCGACTGGAGCAGCCGGTCGATGCTGCGCTCCTGCAGGCCGCGGGCCACGGCGAAGAGCCAGCCCATGGCCGGGTTGAGACCGTGGAAGGCGCCCAGCAGGAGCACCGTGGCAAGGGTCACGGATAACAGTAGGAGTCGGAGGAGGCGTCGCCGCCCTGAAGGCGCACCTGGTGGGGGCGCAGGCCGCGGAAGTCGTCGCCGTGCGGGAAGAAGCGGGTGTCGAAGGTGAACGAGTCCGCGTCGATCTTGGCCATCCAGGCGCCGACGCCCTCGGGGTAGAACTGGTCGTCCCAGGAGCCGTACAGGGAGTTGGTCAGGTAGACGCGGCGGCCGTCGCGGCTCACCTCGACCATCTGCGGGCCGCCGCGCGGTGCGAACCCCGGGTCGGCCGGGTGCGGCGTCCGCCGGACGATCCCGCCGACGCGCAGCGAGCCCAGCTCCACCGGCTCGTACGGATCCGACACGTCGTACTGCTTGATCTCGCCGGTCCCCCAGCAGGAGACGTACAGGCGCTGGTCGTCCACCGAGAGCGCGATGTCGGTCACGAGGGGCGGGACCGCGCCGAACGGCTGGAGGAGCGGCGGGAGGAGGTCGGCCGCCGCGGGCTCTGCGGGGATGGAGATGACCTTGCGCGCCTGCCAGCGGCCGTCCTCGTGGAACCAGAGCCAGACCGACGCCGACAGGTCCTCCACGCTGGTGACCACGCCGACGAACCCGTACAGGCGGGTCGGGTCGTGGGCGGGACGCAGCTCCAGCGGCATCTGGTACTCGTCGCCCAGATCGACCTCCTGGAGGTGCGTACGCTTGCGAAGGTCCCAGAAGTGCAGCTTGTGGCCGTATTTGCGGCCGAGCAGCAGCTCCCCCACCACCCCGTCCTCGATCATCGACGGCGTCCCCCACTCCGAGGTGATCAGCACGTCCTGGTTGATGTGCCACCAGAAGTCGTAGGCGAGGTACTGCGGCCCCCTGTCCACCTCCCACTGCCCGACGACCTCGAACGAGGTGTGGTCGAGCACCGCGATGCCGCCGGGGCCGTCGCGGCCGTCGGCGCCGCCGATCGCGGACACGTACAGGCCCTCGGGGCCGCAGTGGACGGTGTGCGGGCGCGAGTAGCCGGCCCGGTTGGCCAGCGTCTCGGGTTCGATGACCTTGACCAGCTCCGGGCTGATCCGGTCCTTGGTGTCGTAGATGTGGATGCGCGAGGAGCGCAGGCCGGGCACGACGAGGTAGCGGCGCTCGACGTGCGGGTGCGGCGCGTTGGGGCACAGGGCGCTGCTGCAGGCGTTCCACCCGAAGTGGTGCAGTTCGTCGCCGGTGTTGGGCAGGTCGGTCCAGCCGATCACCGTGCCGTAGGCGGCGGAGGAGGGGTCGGTGTCGAGCACGGCCAGCGCGTCCGGCCGTTCGGCGGCCCGGTCGAAGGCGGCGACGTACGCGAGCTTCTCGGAGGGGGCGCCGGCCGCGTCCCTGGGTGAGGGATAGAACGTGGGGTCGGGAGTCCAGAGAGTCATCTTTCCAGATATAGACCGATTCCCTACACGGTCAATAGGTAATGATCTCTGCGGCCGGCCCACCCGGTTTACAGGCCCCCTCTTTCGTGATGGATTCAGGAAATGACGGTGCAGGGCACGTGTGATCCGCGGTTCGCCCAGGTCGCGGAGGAGTTCGAGACCAACCTCGCCGGCCGCGGCGAGGTGGGCGCGTCGGTGTGCGTGATCGTCGGCGGCGAGGTCCTCGTCGATCTCTGGGGCGGCCAGGCCGCGCCAGGCCGCCCGTGGGAGCGCGACACGATCGGCCACGTCTGGTCGTGCACCAAGGGCGCGACGGCCGTCTGCGCCCACCTGCTCGCCGCACGTGGCGAGCTCGACCTCGACGCGCCGGTCGTGCGCTACTGGCCCGAGTACGGCGCGCACGGCAAGGGCGGCACGCTCGTCCGCCACCTGCTCAGCCACCAGGCGGGGGTGCCCGCGCTGCGTGAGCCGCTGCCGCCCGGCGCCTTCTACGACTGGAAGCTGATGGCCGACCGGCTCGCGAACGAGGAGCCGTTCTGGGAGCCGGGCACCCGGCACGGCTACCACGCGCTGACCTTCGGCTACCTGGTCGGGGAGGTCGTGCGGCGGATCAGCGGGCGCTCGCTCGGCACGTTCTTCCGCGAGGAGGTGGCCGAGCCGCTGGGGCTGGAGTTCTGGCTGGGCCTGCCGGAGGCGCAGGAGGGCAGGGTCGCGCCGACGATCCCGGCCGATCCGCCCGAGGAGCCGCCCGCCTTCTCCATCAAGGCGTTCACGGACCCCGCCTCGCTGCCCGCGCTGCTGCTGGCCCACGAGGGCGGCTACATGGCGTTCGGCGAGTCCGACAGCCGGGCGGCGCACGCCGCGGAGTCCGGGGCCATCGGGGCGATCACGAACGCGCGGGGCCTGGCCGGCCTGTACCGTCCGCTGTCGCTCGGCGGCGGCGAGCTGGTCAGCGGCGAGCACCTGGCGGCCATGTCGCTGACCGTCTCGGCCGGCGCGGACGCGGTGCTGCTCGTGCCGACGCGGTGGGCGCTGGGCTTCATGAAGTCGATGGACAACCGGCACCTGCCGCCCGCCGACAGCGAAGGTGTGCTGATGTCGGCGACCGCGTTCGGGCACGCCGGGATGGGCGGATCCGTGGGGTTCTGCGATCCGGCCGCGCGGCTGGCGTTCGGCTACACGATGAACAAGCAGGGCCCGGGGCTCGGCGTCAACCCGCGCGGGCAGGCCCTGGTGGACGCCGCGTACCGGGCGCTCGGCCACCGGCAGGTGTACGGCGGAATATGGCTCGCACCAGGGGACTAATCACGCGATACCGTGATATGTCACCGGTTCTTCCTCTGGAGCAAGCGGCATGTTCTTCGGTATCACCAATTTCTGGGCCTACGTGATCGGCGCCTTCCTGATCATCCTCCTGCCCGGCCCCAACTCCCTCTACGTCCTGAGCTTCGCCGCCCAGCACGGCGTCCGCCAGGGCTACCGGGCCGCCGCGGGCGTCTTCGTCGGCGACAGCGTGCTGATGTTCCTGGCCGCCGCGGGCGCCGCGTCCCTGCTCCGGTCGAACCCGCTGCTGTTCACGATCGTCAAGTACGCCGGAGCCGGCTATCTGGCCTGGATCGGCTTCGGGATGATCAGGGGCGCCTGGCGGGCCTGGCGTACCAGGCTCGACGTGCAGGAGACCTCGGAGGCGACCCTCGAACGCCGGCCGCGCCCGTTCCGCAAGGCCCTGACGATCAGCCTGCTGAACCCGAAGGCCATCCTGTTCTTCGTCTCGTTCTTCATCCAGTTCGTGGACCCGGCCTACGCCACGCCCGCTCTGTCGTTCCTCATCCTCGGCGCGGTCATCCAGGTCTTCAGTTTTCTCTACCTGACGGCCCTGATCTTCGGCGGCACCTACCTGGCCGCCCAGTTCCGCCGGCACAAGCGGCTCAGTGCCGGGCTGACCTCGGGCGTCGGCGCCGTCTTCCTGGGTTTCGGCGCGAAGCTCGCCACCACGTCACTCGGATGAAACCAGTACTCAAGGCCTAGATGGTTTCGTGTGAGCCAGATGGAACGTGTCAAAAGAGGCAGTCGCACCACACCTCCTCGGGTACGGTAGGCCACCGGCGTGCTTCCCGGGACTCCGGTGATATCGATCTGGTTACAGCGACCGGTCCATCCGGAAAGCCTTGTCCCCCGAACCCCGGGTAGACGCTGATCGTCGGCCTATCTGCGGAGCAGCCTTGAACCACACTCCGGTAACCCTCCCACGCCTCACCGCCCTCGCCCGGCAGGCGGCCCCCAGGCTGCTCGAAGGTGTCGTGGCACCGCTGGCGGTGTTCTACCTCGCCATGGTCGTACTCGGGTTCAAGGGTGCGCTCGTCGCCACCGTCACCTGGGTCTATCTCGGGGTGGCCTGGCGGCTCGTCAGGCGCGTCAAGGTGCCCGCCACGATGTACCTGGCCGCGTTCGCGATCACCGTCCGCGCTCTGGTCGGCTTCTGGACCGGCACGTGGATGTGGTTCTTCATCCAGCCCGAGATGGGCACCATCTGCATCAGCATGGTCTTCCTCGCCTCGGTCCGGCTGAACAAGCCGCTCGTGCAGAAGCTCACGCTCGACTACATCCACCTGCCCTCCGCGGTGCTCAAGCACGAGCGGGTGCGCAGGTTCTTCGCCAGGATCACGCTGCTGTGGGCGTTCGTGCTGCTGGCCAACTCCACGTTGAGCATCGTGCTGGCGGTCTACGAGTCGCTGGCGGGCTCGCTGGGCGCGTTCATGGTGCTGCGCACGTCAGCGGTGGCCGTGATCAGCGGTCTGGCGATCGCGTTCTCGATCTTCGCCTTCAAGCGCGTCCTGCACCGGCTGCACGTCTCCCACACCTGATCTCCCCGCTGATCTCTCTACCAGCAGGAACGCGCCGCACATCCCCATGACCAGCCCGGTCAGCAGGCCGAACAGCTCCACGAAGTCCGCGATGCCCCCGGAGCCGGAGCCGAGCGGCCCGCCGGCCGATCTGAGGATCATCGCGTAGAGGCCCCAGCCGAACAGCACGCCGGAGCCGAGCCAGGCCACGACGAGCGGCCGCCAGAACGGGCCGCTCGCCCGCCGCCGGACCAGGGCGAGCAGCGCGAGCGCCCCCGCGATGGTCAGCAGGCCCTTGAAGCCGTCCTGGAGGGCGGCGGTGAACGGCTCGGACACCGTCCAGGACAGCCTGATCACGCCGGTCGCCCCCGCCACCAGCAGCGCGCCCCAGGCGACGACCTCCTGGAACGACCTGGTCGCGCTGGTGAAGGGGTGGCCGAGCCGGGTGGTGAAGACGGCGGGCCACCGGTCGCGTGCGTAGAGGGCGAAGGCCGCCATGAGGCCGCAGCCCTGCCCGACGAACCCGCCGTAGACCATCAGGTAGACCCACGACGCGATGGGACCGCCGCTGAACACCGCGGCCCCGCCCGCCGCCAGCGCCACCGGGGCCGTGACGACCACCACCGACAGCAGGCCCGTGCCCACCCACAGGGGCAGCAGCACGAGCCAGGCGGGCAGCCGCAGCCCCCACCGCATGCTGAACGCCAGCGCCAGCACCAGGCCCACGGCGTCCATGCCGAAGGTCATCGCGTTGAGCCCGGTCATCGCCGGGTCGCTCATCAGCTCCGGATCGGCGACGCCGAGTGAGCTGCCCGTCAGCCAGAGGATCTTCAGCGTGAGATAGGGCAGCATGGCGGCGATCGCGACGATCGCGGCGGTGACGCGGCCTATCCCTGGTCTCTGCTCAGTCATGCTCCGAGCGTCGCGTGCCGGGCGGCCGGCGTCCTCCCGAGCCGTGGGGATCCTCCTCCCCCGCAGGGGGGATGGTCACGGGCTCTGGGGGATGGTCACGGGCTCAGGGGGGATGGTCACGGCCAGCTCGAAGCCGTTGCCCGCCGGTCCCGCGGTCAGCGTGCCGCCCGCGAGGCGTACCCGCTCGCGCAGGCCCGCCAGGCCCAGGCCGCCGGGCGAGGCGGTGGGGCGGGAGCGCGGCGGCCCGTTGCGCACGGCGACGCGGTGCGGCGCGAGCGAGACCGTGACGGGCGCGCCCGGCGCGTGCTTGGCGGCGTTCGTGAGCCCTTCCTGTACGACGGCGCGGGCCAGGGCGGGCACCGGCCCGGGCGCCGACTCCAGGGTGATCGGCATGCCGGAGTCCCTGGCCCGCCGCACCAGCTCGGTGACGTCCTCGTCCACCGGCGCCAGCGGCGGGGCCTCGGCGTCCTCGCGCAGCAGGCCGATGATCTGGCGCAGCCGCTCGGTGGCCTCCGCCGCCGCGACCCGCAGCTCCCCCGCCGCCTTCGCCTGCGCCGGAGCCAGCCCCGGGGTCACCTCCAGCCCGGCCGCCCGGACCGCGATCAGGGCCAGGTCATGGCCGAGCGAGTCGTGCATGTCCCGCGCGATCCTGGCCCGCTCCCGCAGCCTCGCCTGCGCCTCCGCCGACATCCTGGCCTGCCGCCGCTGCTGCAGCAGCTTGCGCCGCAGCAGCCCGAACAGGTACGGGACGAGGTACGTGCCGGCCAGCCCGGTGATCATGGACACCCACAGGCCCAGATCACCGCCCCTGGCCAGCACGACGCTCACGCCCACGACCGCGATCAGGCAGAACGCCGCCGGCGCCGGCCAGACCTTGGACATGCGCC
Source organism: Nonomuraea rosea (assembly GCF_039539705.1). Classification (NCBI taxonomy): domain Bacteria; kingdom Bacillati; phylum Actinomycetota; class Actinomycetes; order Streptosporangiales; family Streptosporangiaceae; genus Nonomuraea; species Nonomuraea rosea. The sequence goes on from NZ_BAABDQ010000028.1 coordinate 35,966, forward strand.
GCCCGGTCAGGTAGGCGTACCAGATGATGAACGGCGACGTGGCCAGCAGCGGGAGGATCTTCACGTTGCGCCGGGGCAGCAGCCAGGTCAGGTCCACGGTCGCGAACCCCTCGCTGAACCGCCACGGCCCCAGCGGCACCAGCAGCAGCACCGCCGCCAGCGGCCAGCGCCGGCCGACCAGCACGGCCAGCGTGGCGAGCGCCAGTCTGGGCCCCGTCACCACGCCGAACGCGGCGGGATCCACGAAGGGATCGGGCCCCATCGCCGCGGCGCAGACGCAGAGCACGACCCAGAGCAGCACGTCGTAGACCACCTGGCGGCGGCTCTCCCGGCGCAGCCGGCGCAGCCGGCGCAGCCAGCGCAGATGCTTCACCGCACCGACGGTAGCGGGCGACGGGAGCCGAGGGCCCCGCCGGAAGTCACGTGCGGCCCCTGACGAAAGTCGGGGTGGGGCGGGGGGCGCCTGCACGGTGGAGGGGTGGGCCCGGGGCACCCGCACGGTAGAGGGGTGGGGCGGGGGGCACCCGCACGGTAGAGGGGTGGGGCCCGGGGCACCCGCACGGTAGAGCTAGCCCCACCTCGAAAGCGCCTACCTCCACTCCTGTGTCCCGCGGCCGCAAACGGTTTGATCGATGGTGTCACCCGGAGGTCGCAGCCCCGCCCCTGACGAAAGTAGGGGGTGGTGGGTGCCGATCGTCCGATGTGCCGTGACCTGCGGAGTTTCTACCTTCATGGGGTACCGGCCCTGACCCGTATCGGGGATGGGCCCGCGTTCGACCCGGGGCATCCCCGATGTCCCCGGGCCCCGTACGCCGACACGCTGTGTGAGTGCCCTAACGATCGGAGTACACGCTCATGTCGCACGCCATCCTCGACCTTGTCGAACAGGTGATGTCGTCGCCCTGGTTGTATGTCGCGCTGTTCGCCCTGGCACTGCTCGACGGGTTCTTCCCCATCGTGCCCGCCGAGACCTCAGTGATCACCGCGGCGGTCTTCGCCGCGTCCGGCGAGACGAACCTCGCCCTCGTGATCGTGGTCGCGGCCCTCGGCGCGTTCGCGGGTGACCACATCTCCTACCTGATCGGCCACAAGTCGGCGGGCAGGCTCCGCGGCAAGAAGGCGTTCATCTGGGCGCGCGGCGCGCTGGAGGAGCGGGGCGGCCTCGTCCTCGTGGTGGCCAGGTACATCCCCGGCGGGCGTACCGCGACCACGCTGACCATGGGCGCGGTGGGGCATCCGCTGCGCTCGTTCACCTTCTTCGACGCGATCGCGGCGAGCTCGTGGGCGGTGTACTCCGGGCTGATCGGCTTCTTCGGCGGGATGGCCTTCGAGAACGACCCGATCAAGGGCCTGCTCCTCGGGCTGGGGATCGCCCTGTCCGTCACGGCGCTCGTCGAGGTCGTGCGATGGGCCAGGAAGCGACGCGCCATCCAGCCTTCTCCAGAACGCCTTCCCGTGGACACGTCCGTTTGACCCTGCCTGGTAACCATCCGTCTGGAAAGGAGTGCGCATGACTGTGCTGGCCGCGGTAATCGCCCTGGTCGGTTCGCTGTTCTTCGCGCTCGGGGCCGCTCTGCAGCAGTTCGAGGCGGCCGGCACCGGGAAGCCGGGGCTGCTCGCCCTGATGCGGAAGCCCCGCTGGCTGTTCGGGGGCGTGTCCATCCTGGCGGGTGGCGGCCTGCACATCGTCGCTCTGGGGCTCGGCCCGCTGACCATCGTCCAGCCGATGGGCGTGGCCAGCCTGCTGTTCGCCCTGCCCATCGCGGCCACGCTGCACGGCCGCAGGCCGTCGCGGCGGGAGCTGTCCGCGGCCGGGGTGGTGGCGGCCGGGCTGATCGGCCTCGTGCTGCTGGTGCCCGCGTCCGACGGCCCCACCCACCTCAGCCCCAGCGGCGTGTTCACGCTGCTCGGCGTGTCCGGCATCGCCGCCGTGCTGCTGTGGGCGGGCTCGAAGGCGGCCTCGCCCACCGGCCGGGCGGCGCTGCTGGCGACCAGCTCCGGCGTGCTCTACGGCGCGACGGCGACGCTCGTCCGCGTCCTGGTGGACGGTGCGTGGAACTGGTGGTACCTGCTGGCGCTGCCGATCCCCGCGCTGCTGGCGCTGATGATGCTCCAGCGTGCGTACGCCGTCGGTCACTTCGGCGTCTCGTTCGCCTCCCTCCAGATCGCCGACCCGCTGACGGCCGTGGCGTTCGGCGCGCTGCTGCTCGGCGAGCCGCTGCCGACCGGGGTCGCCCCGATCGCGGCGGCGGCGCTCACCGCCGCCGGCACCTTCGCCCTGGCCAGGACCAGTCCGCTGGAGGCGCATCGCGAACCTGCCTGATGTTCCCTGTTCTTCTTCTGCGCTCTTTCTTCCGGCCCTCCCCCGGCCGGGTCCCCTTGTGAATTTGGAGTCACCGTCATGGCCATGCCCCTGCATACCGTCACAGACCACGTCACCCTCGCACCGGCTCCCGAACGCCCCCGGCGGGTCCTGATCTCGACCGACACCTATCCTCCCGACGTGAACGGCGCCGCGTACTTCACCCACCGCCTGGCCACCGGCCTGGCCGCGCGCGGCAACGAGGTGCACGTGGTCTGCCAGTCCGAGCTGGGCCCGGCCAGCGCCGACGTGGTGGACGGCGTGGTCGTGCACCGGCTGCGCTCGGCCCCGCTCCTGGTCCACCCGACCATGCGGGTCACCGTGCCGACCAGGCTGGACCGGCTGGTCGCCGGCATTGCGCCCGACGTGCTGCACACGCAGGGCCACTTCGTCGTCGGCCGGGCCGCCATCGCCGCCGCCCGCCGTGCCGGGGTGCCCATCGTGGCCACCAACCACTTCATGCCCGACAACCTCTTCCAGTTCGGCCACATCCCGGACCGGCTGAGGGCCAAGGCGGGCCGCCTGGCCTGGCGCGACTTCAGCCGGATCTTCAACCGGGCCGTGCACATCACCACCCCCACCCCGCTGGCCGCCAGGCTCCTGGCCGAGCAGGGCTTCACCAGGGAGGTGGAGGCGGTCTCCTGCGGGATCGACCTGACCAGGTTCCACCCGCACGCCGAGCCCAAGGCGTGGGCGCGCAGGATGTTCGACCTGCCGGACCGGCCCACGGCGATGTTCGTCGGCCGCCTGGACGAGGAGAAGCGCCTGGACGAGCTGGTCCGCGCCCTGCCGATGGTGCTCAACGAGACCGACGCCCAGGTGGCGCTCGTCGGCAAGGGCAACCAGCGGGCGGAGTTGGAGCGGCTGGCCAAGCGCATCGGGGTGAGCGACCGCGTGTTCTTCCTCGGCTTCGTCGCCGACGAGAACCTGCCCCAGGCGTACGCCGCCGCCGACGTGTTCGCCATGCCGGGCGTGGCCGAGCTGCAGAGCATCGCCACGCTGGAGGCCATGGCGACGGGCCTGCCCGTGGTGGCCGCGGACGCGATGGCGCTGCCGCACCTGGTGGACGGCAACGGCTACCTGTTCCAGCCGGGCGACGTGGTCTCCCTGGCCAGGCACCTGACGGACATCCTGACCGACGACGTCCTGCGGGCCAAGCTCGGCAAGGCCAGCAGGGAGCTCGCGCTGACCCACGACGACCAGTCCTCGCTCGCCCGGTTCGAGCGCATTTACGATGAGGTGGCTCGATGACCCCACTGCAGAGCGTCTGGGGCACCGTCGCCGGCACGGTGGTGTCCGTGTGCGCCCTGACGTACGCGCAGGTGGCGCTGCCCACGCAGCCGCTGCTCAGCGACTACGCGCTGGTGTCGGGCGGGCTGCCGCCCGTACTGATCGGGATGCTGGCACTCGCGGGGGCGTGCCTGAGTCTCGCGTACGGCCTGGCGGCCGGCGATCCGGTCCGCACCGCGGCCACCCGAGTGCTGCTGCTGGCCGGGGCGGCCGGCCTGATGATGAGCGCGATCTTCCCCACCGACCCAGGCTCGTCCCAGGTCGGCTCGCTGACCGGCGAGATCCACCGCTGGGCGGCGGCGATCGTCTTCACCTCGCTGCCGGTCGCCGGCTGGACCCTGGCCCGTGGCCGCGCGGCGGCACCCAGGTGGAACGCGGTCAAGGCCATGAGCGTGACCTCCGCGGTGACACTGGCGGCGTACCTGGCGGCGCATCCGGCCACCTTCACCTCGCCGCTGATCAACGGCGCGGCCTACTACGGGCTGCTGGAGCGCGCCGTAGTGCTGGCCGAGATGGTGCTGCTCACCGTCATGGCGCTGGCCGCCACCGAGCGGCAGCCGGCCGTACGGGCCGATGCGGCCCCGTCGGCGCCCGCCGGGGACGGGCAGCGGCCGGCGCCCCACGACGACGACCGGCAGGAACGACTCGCCGCCTGACACACTTCGACCGCCGGCGAAAGGACCGCGTTCTAGCGTGAAGCCATGCACACCAGGGGACTCATCACCAGACATGCCGAAGCCCAGGCGGTGCTCGCCGACACCAGGTACGTGCCGCCTCCCGTACGCCAGGACGGCCAGGAGGGAACGCTCGCCTGGCTCCGCGCGCGGGTGTCCAGGTTCAGCACCGGGCAGGCGCACGCCGAGCGGCGGCGGCTGCTGACCGAGCGGCTCGCCACGGTGGACACCACGGTGGACGCCGCCGGGCTGAGAGCCGCCGCCCGCGCCATGACCGAGGAGCGCGGCGGCGACTGGCGCGGCGTGCCCACGGCCGTGCTCGGAGCCGCGCTGGGCATCTCGGACACTTCAGCCGTACCCGCCGCCGCCGCCGGATACCTGTCCGGCGAGGAGAGCCGGGAGGCCGACGCCGCCGTCGCCGAGCTGATCAGGCTGGCCGACCTTCCCGCGATCACCCTGCTGCTCCAGGGACACGCCGCCGTGGAGGGGCTCATCGAGACCGCGCTCAAGCACGCCGAGCCCGGCGACGACATCGATGCCCTGCTGGCGGAGACGCTCAGGCAGGATCCGCCGCTGAAGGCGACCCGCAGGCTCGACACGCGGACCGGCGACGAGGTGACGATCGACCTGGTGGCCGCCAACCGCGACCCGGAGGTGTTCCCGGATCCCGCGCGTTTCGACCCGGCACGCGGCCGCGGTCCGCACCTGACCTTCGGCTCCGGCGTACGTCCCTGCCCGGCGCCCGCCCACGCGCTCGCGCTGGCCGCGGGCGTGCTCGACGCGCTGCTCGGCGGGAGCCCACGATGAACTTCAGTGACCGGCGGGAGCCTCCGATGAACGTTAGTGACCTGCGGGATTCCCCGGCGAGCTCCAGCGACCTGCGGGAATTCCCCGCGAGCTTCGGTGAGCTGCACCGTCCCGGCGACCCGCTGCTGCTGCCCAACGCCTGGGACTACGGCTCCGCCGCCCTGCTGGCCGCGCACGGCTTCCCGGCCATCGGCACGACCAGCCTCGGTGTGTCCGCCGTGTACGGCAAGCCGGACGCCGCCGGCGCGACCAGGGCGGAGACGATCGAGCTGGCGGAGGCGATCAAGGACCTCGGCGTCCTGGTCACGGTGGACATCGAGGGCGGCTTCAGCGACGATCCCGCCGAGGTGTCGGACCTGGTCGCGGGCCTGGCCGCGCTCGGCGTGGCCGGCGTGAACCTGGAGGACGGCCGCCCCGACGGCACGCTGCGCCCGGTGGAGCTGCACCAGCGGATCATCGAGGCGGCCAAGGGCCACGGCGTGTTCGTCAACGCCCGTACGGACACGTGCTGGCTCAAGACCGGCGACACGCGGGAGCGGGTGAGCGCGTACGAGCACGCGGACGGGATCTTCGTACCCGGGCTGAGCGACCTGACGGAGATCGCCGAGATCGCCGCCGGCACGCCGCGGCCGCTCAACGTCCTCTACCAGCCGGCCGGCCCCACCCTGGCGCAGCTCGCCGCGGCCGGGGTGGCCAGGGTGAGCACCGGCTCGCTGCTCTACCGGGCCGCGCTCCAGGGCGCACTGGCGGCGGTGCTGGCCGCCCGCGGGGAACAAGCACCGCCAGTGCCGACATATGCGGAAATCGCCGCGATGCTGCCGCAGCCGCGATAATCAAGACATGCGCTTCCAGATCCTCGGGCCCACCAACGTGCTGGGCGAGGACGGCGAGCCGATCGTGCTCGGCGGCCCCCGGGTACGCGCCCTGCTGACGCTGCTCGCCCTGCACGCGGGCCGCATCGTCGGCGCGGAGCAGCTCGTGGACGGCATGTACGGCACCAGGCCCCCCGAGGGGGTCGCCAACGCGCTCCAGTCGCAGGTGTCCAGGCTGCGCAGGGCGCTGGGCCGGGACGTGGTGGAGTTCCACCCGGCCGGATACCGGCTGGTGGCCGACCCGCAGGACGTGGACGCGCGCAGGTTCGAGCTGCTCGCCCAGGCGGGCCGGCAGTCGCTGGCGGGCGGCGACCCCGGGCAGGCGGCCGCACTGCTCCGCGAGGCGCTGGAGCTGTGGCGGGGCGCGCCGCTGACCGACGCCCCGCACGCGGAGGCCGCCGCGACGGCGCTGGCGGAGCTGCGGCTGAGCGCGACGGAGGACCGCGTGCAGGCGGACCTCGACCTGGGCGGGCACCGCGAGCTGGTCGCCGAGCTGACCCAGCTCGCCGCCGCCCACCCGCTGCGCGAGCGGCTGCGCGCCCAGCTCATGAGGGCCCTCTACGGCAGCGGCCGGCAGGCGGAGGCGCTGACCGTCTACGAGGAGGCCAGGAAACTGCTGGACGACGAGCTGGGCGTGGAGCCGGGGGCCGAGCTGGCGGCCGCGCACCTGGCCGTGCTCAGGGCCGACCCGGCGCTCGGCTCCCCCGTGCCTTCCGCGCCTTCCGCGCAGCGGTCCAGGCAGTGGTCCAGACAGTGGTCCAGGCAAGGGCTGCGGGCCCAGCTCACCAGCTTCGTGGGCCGCGCCGACGAGCTCACGCAGCTGGGCGACCGGCTGCGGGCGAACAGGCTGGTCACCTTGATCGGCCCGGGCGGCGCGGGCAAGACGCGGCTGGCCGCCGAGGCGGCCGAGCAGGCGCCGGGCGACGTGTGCTTCGTGCCGCTCGCCCCGGTCACCGACGGCGCCGACGTGGCCAGGGCCGTGCTGGCCGCGCTCGACATCCGCGACGCGATGCTGCACCACTCGGGCAGGCCCGTCGTGGACCCGGGCACGCGGCTGCTCACCGCGCTGGCCGACCGCAGCCTGCTGCTGGTCCTGGACAACTGCGAGCACCTCGTGGCCGCCACGGCCGAGCTGACCGACCTGCTGCTGGCCTCCTGCCCGGGGCTGCGCGTGCTGGTGACCGGACGTGAGGCGCTGGGCATCACGGGCGAGTCGATCCTGCCGGTGTCGCCGCTGCGGCTGCCGCCGCCCGACGCGGGCGACCCGCTGGACTATCCGGCCGTCCGGCTGTTCGCCGACCGGGCCGCCTCGGTGCAGCACGGATTCGCCGTGGACGCGGGCAACGCGGCGCAGGTCGTACGCATCTGCCGGGCGCTCGACGGGCTGCCGCTGGGCATCGAGCTGGCGGCGGCGCGGCTGCGTACGCTGTCGGTGTCCGACATCGCGGCGCGGCTGGACGACCGGTTCAGGCTGCTGACGCGCGGCAGCCGTACGGCGCTGCCCAGGCACCAGACGCTGCGCGCGGTCGTCGCGTGGAGCTGGGACCTGCTGGACGAGAGCGAGCAGCGGCTGGCCAGGCGGCTGTCGGTGTTCGTGGGCGGGGCGCGCCCCGAGGCGGCCGAGCGGGTGTGCGGGCTGCCGGAGGAGGTGTTGTTCTCGCTGGCGGAGAAGTCGCTGGTGGAGTACGTCGACGGCCGGTACCGGATGCTGGAGACGATCAAGGCGTACTGCGCGGAACGGCTCGCGGAGTCGGGCGAGGTGGCCGAGCTGCGCGACGCGCACGCCGACTACTACCTCGACCTGGTCGTCATGGCCGACCCGCGGCTGCGCACCGCCGAGCAGCTGGAGTGGCTGGCCCGGCTCGACGAGGAGAGCGACGACCTCAACGCGGCGGCGCGCTGGGCCACCGAGTCGCGGCGGCTGGAGCTGGGGCTGCGGCTGTTCGCCTACAGCGCCTGCTACTGGTGGATGCGCGGCAACCGCGTCACCAGCGCGAACCTGGCCGCCGAGCTGCTGGCCGCGCTCGGCACCACCCGGTTCGAGGGGCTGGAGGAGGAGTTCGCCATGTGCGTGCTCATCACCGCCTGGACCGGGCCCATCGACGACGAGACCCGCGAGCGGCTGGCGGAGGTGCACAGCCTGCTGCCTGTCACGTACATGCCTCAGCGGGTGGAGTTCCTGATGATGCTCCTGTCCATGCTGACGGGGCCGCCCAGCGACTTCGAGGAGACCTACGGCCTGCTCATGGAGCTCTCCCGCACCTTGCCGCCCTGGCAGCGGGCGCTGTCCTACAGCGGCGCGGGGTTCGTGCAGCAGGCCATGGGCAACATCGACGAGGCGGTGGCCCAGTTCGAGCTGAGCAGGGCCGCGTTCAAGGCCATCGGCGAGCGCTGGGGCACCGCGCTGGTGCTGTCCGGGCTCGGCTCCCTGCACCACGAGCAGGGCGACTTCACCGCCGCGTACGCGCTGGCCGACGAGGCGGTGGCGGTGGCGCGCGAGCTGGACGCCAAGACGGAGATCGCGGAGAACCTGTGCCGGCGCGGCGACGCGCTGTTCGGCCTGGCCGACACGGCGGGCGCGCAGGCCGAGTACGTGCTCGCGGCCGAGCTGTCGCGCAGGAACGGCTCGGTGGAGATCCTCGCCTGGGCGCATTGCGGCATGGGCGTGGTGGCGCTGTCCTGCGGCGACGTGGACGAGGCGCGCTCCTTGCTGACGCGGGCCCGCGACGAATGCCCGGGCGACTGGTACAGCACCAGGGACATCCGCGTCCGCATCGACGCCGCGCTGGCCGAGGTCAGCAGGACGGTCAGCGGACGGTAGGCCGCCCGTCAGCCACCTTCCGGACAGTGGGCGGCATGAAGAGCAAATGGTCCTGCCTGGCCGTCGCGTGCCTGGCCACTCTCCTCCTCTCGCTCGACCTCACGGTGCTGCACCTGGCGCTGCCCAAACTGGTGACCGATCTCGGCGCCAACTCCACGCAGCTGCTCTGGATCGGCGACATCTACGGCTTCGCGCTGGCCGGCCTGCTCGTCACCATGGGGAACCTGGGCGACCGCATCGGGCGCAAGCGCCTGCTCCTGATCGGCGCGGCCGCGTTCGGCGCCGCCTCGGTGGTGACGGCGTACGCGCCCAGCGCCGAGCTGCTCATCGTGGCCAGGGCGCTGCTCGGCGTGGCCGGCGCCACGATCATGCCGTCCACCCTGTCGATCATCCGCAACGTGTTCACCGACCCGGGCGAGCGGACCGCGGCCGTCGGCATCTGGAGCGGGATGAGCGCGGCGGGCTTCGCCGTGGGGCCGGTCGTCGGAGGTGTGCTGCTCGACCACTTCTGGTGGGGCTCGGTCTTCCTGATCAACGTGCCGATCATGGCGCTGGTCCTGGTCGCAGGGATCCTGGTGCTGCCCGAGTCGCGCAACCCGGACGCGGGCCGGCTGGACCTGCTCAGCGTCGTCCTGTCCTTCGCCGGTGTCGTGGCGGTCGTCTACGCACTCAAGGAGGCCGCGCACAAGGGCGTCGAGCACGCCGACGTGCTGGCGGCGGGCGCGGGCGGGGCGGCGCTGCTGGCGTTGTTCGTGTGGCGGCAGACGCGGCTGGCCGAGCCCCTGATCGACGTCCGGTTGTTCGCCAGGAGGGCCTTCACCGCCTCCATCCTGACGAACCTGCTGGCGATCTTCGCGATGTCGGCCATGATGCTGATGTTCGCCTGGTACCTGCAGCTCGTGCTCGGCTGGTCGCCGCTCCAGGCGGGGCTGGCCCAGCTCCCCGGCGGCCTGAGCGGCGCGGTGGGCGGGGTCCTGGCCGCCCGGCTCATCGGGCCTCTCGGCAGGAACGGCGTGGTGGCGCTCGGCCTGGCCATGAACGCGGCCTCGTTCCTCTTCTACACCACGCTCGGAACCGAGCTGAACTACCTCACCCTGCTGCCCGCCATGGTGATCGGCGGGATCGGCGTCGGGTTCGCCTTCACGGTCAACAACGACAACGTGCTGGCCACCGCGCCCGCGCAGCGCGCAGGGGCGGCGGCGGCCGTCTCCGAGACGGCCTTCGAGCTGGGCGGGGCGCTCGGCATCGCGATCCTGGGCACCGTGCTGAACAGCGCCTACCGGGCGAACTTGCGGCTCCCCGCCGGGGTGTCCGGCGAGGCCGCGCAGGAGTCGATCGCCGGCGCCGTGGGCGTGGCGGGCGGGCTGCCGCCCGAGCAGGCCGGCGAGCTCATGCGGGCGGCGCGGACGGCCTTCGTCGAGGGCGTGCACCTGACGTCGTTCGTCACGGCGGGCCTGCTGGCCGTGGTGGCGCTGCTCGCCCTGGCGGGGCTGCGCGGCGTGCCGAAGGTCATCCCGGAGGAGGTCCTCACGCGAGCCCACTCCTGACCGCCGGCCCACCCGCTCGCGCCTGCCCGCCCTCTTGTGCACGCCCGCCCCTGACGCGGGCGCGCGCTCGGCGGTCAGCTCGCGTGCTGGGCGGGCACCGGCTCCGCAGTGGGGAGCAGTGCCGGACTCGGGGCCGGACTCGGGGCCGGACGCAGGACCTGCGGCGGCGTCTCGGCAGCCGGGCGGAGGCTGCGGAGCCGGCTCAGCACCACGACGGCGGCCACGCCCGTCGCCAGCGGGGCGACCACGAACGCCAGGGAGGGTCCCACGTGGTCCACGAGCTGCCCGGCCGTCGCGGAGCCCGCGGCCATGCCGAGCCCGATGGCGCCGTTCAGCCCGGTGAACGCCTCGGTCCTGACCTCGGCGCGAACCAGCCCGTCGATGAGGGTGTAACCGGTGATCACGACGGGGGCGATCACCAGGCCGGCGAGGGCGGCGGCGCCGTACAGGAAGGGGATGGAGCCGGCGAGCGTGAGCACGCTGGTCGCGAGGGCGAGCAGGGCCAGGCCGGCGACCAGCCGGGAGCGCGCGGGGACGCGCCAGCGGACGGCGCCGTACAGGAGCCCGCCGAGCATGCTCGCCCCCGAGAACACGCCGTAGACCGGGCCCGCGGCGGCGGACGCGCCGAGTGCGGCGGTCAGCGAGGTGACGCCCACCTGGAGGCTGCCGAAGACCGACCCCATGGCCAGGAACGCCGCCGCCAGCGGCCCCACTCCGCGCGAGCGCAGCACGCCGCCCGCCGTGGGAAGGCGGACCGGGGACGGCTCGGGCGCGCCCGTCCTGACCGCCGCGAACGTCACGGTGCCCGCCACGATCAGCACGAGCGCGGCCAGCAGCGCCACGACCGGCGAGTACGCCGTGGACAGGCCGACCAGCAGCACGGGAGCCAGCGTGAACGTCAGCTCGTCGGTCACCGACTCCACCGCGAACGCCGTGTTGAGCCGCCGCGTCCCGCCGAGCCGGTGCGCCCAGCGGGCCCTGACCATGGCGCCCACCTGCGGGCTCGACGCCCCGGCCAGCGCGGCCACGGCCACCAGCAAGGGGATGCCTGCGTGGGCGGTGGCCAGGGCCAGCAGGCCGCCCAGGGCCAGCGCGTGCACGGTCACCTGCGGCAGCAGCACCTTGGCCTGCCCGTGCCGGTCGGCCAGGCGGCCGGTTCTGGGGCCGACGACGGCCTGCGCGATCGCGGCCGCCGCGGCGGCGATCCCGGCCGGGCCGTAGGCGCCGGTGGACCACTGCACCAGCAGCAGGATGCCCATCTGGGTCATCGCGAACGGCAGCCGGGCCACCAGCGCGGGAGCGAGGAATCGCCAGGCGCCGGGTGTGGCCAGCACGTCGAGGTAGGACTTCAAGGGTCTCCGTCCAGGTCATGACGGAGCCGTCTCCCGGTAGGAGCGCACCGTCGTGGTGGGCTTCGACCGGGGTGATACCGGCACGTGGCCGGCCGCCGAGCGGTCAATCAAAACGCATTCGAATCAGTCAAACGCGCCGAAGTCCCATCTTATTGCCTCGGCGGTGGCATGACTTAATTCACTCTCCGTTGACTTCAACGTCGTTGAGATTTACCTTCAGAGATAGGAGGCGGTCATGGATGTGATCCGGACATTTGCAGATATCGAGGGTTCGATGCTCGCCGAAGTCGGCGGCAAGGCGGCCAACCTCGGCGTGCTCACCAGGGCCGGGCTGCCGGTCCCGCCGGGGTTCTGCGTCACCACGGAGGCCTACCGCAGGATCGCCGCCGGGCTCGGCGACGTGTCCGACCCGGCGCGCGCCCGCGAGCACATCCTCGGGACCCCGATCCCGGACGACATCGCCCGCGCGGTGGTGGCCGCCCTGGCCGCCCTGCCCGCCGGTCCGGTCGCGGTCCGCTCGTCGGCCACCGCCGAGGACCTGCCGTACGCCAGCTTCGCCGGCCAGCAGGACACCTTCCTCAACGTGGCGGGCCCCGAGGCGGTGCTCGACGCCGTACGCCGGTGCTGGGCCTCGCTCTGGACCGACCGCGCGGTGGCCTACCGCGACGCGAACGGCATCGACCATGGCTCGGTCCGCCTGGCCGTGGTCGTGCAGGAGATGGTGCAGTCGGCGACCGCGGGGGTGATGTTCACCGCGAACCCGATCACCGGCCGGCGCCGGCAGGCCGTCATCGACGCCGCTCCCGGGCTCGGCGAGTCCGTGGTGTCGGGGGCGGTCAACCCCGACCACTTCACCGTGGACCCGGACACGGGCCGGGTGCTGGAGCGGCGGCTCGGCGACAAGCGGCTGGCCGTACGCTCCCTGCCGGGCGGCGGCGTCGAGCACGTCACCGGCGAGCGGCTCGACGCGGCGTGCGTCACCGACGCCCAGCTCCGCGAGCTGGCCGCGCTCGGCGCGCGGGTCGAGTCCCTGTACGGCGCGCCGCAGGACACCGAGTGGGCCTTCGACGCCTCCGGGCGGCTCTGGCTCACCCAGGCCAGGCCGATCACGACGCTGTTCCCGCTGCCGGACGAGCCGCACGACGGGCTGCGCGTCTACTTCAGCTTCAGCGTGGCCCAGGGGGTCTTCAGGCCGTTCACGCCGATGGGCATGGCGGCGGCGCGGGCCATGTCGTCCGGGGTGTCGGAGCTGTTCGGCAACCCGGTGGCGGCTCCGCTGGCGGGTGCGCCGGCCTTCACGGAGGCTGCGGGACGGGTGTTCATCGACGCCACGGGCGTGCTGCGGAGCCGGGTCGGGCGGGCGATCGTACCGAGGGTGTTCGACCTGATGGAGGCCAGGTCGGCGCGGATCCTGCGCGGGCTGTTCGACGACCCGCGGCTGAGCGTCACCAGGACGTCGAGAGGGCCCTTCGTGCGCCGGCTGCTCAAGGTCATGGCCCGTCACAGGGTGCCGATCACGTTCGTGCGCGCGCTGGCCGACCCCGAGGGGGCCGAGCGCCGCGTACGCCGCCAGTCCGCCGCGCACCTCGCCACGCTCGCCGCACCCGCCGGCGCGAGCGTGGCCGAGCGAATCGATCACGTGGCGACGGCGCTGGTCAAGCACGTCACGCCGACCGCACCCCGGGTCTTCCCCGTGGCCGCTGCCGCGCTGCCCATGCTGCTGCTCGCGTCGCGGCTGCTGAAGGGGCGGGCCACGTCCGCCGAGCTGCAGGTCGTGCTGCGCGGCGTGCCGCGCAACGTGACCACGGAGATGGACCTGGAGCTGTGGGCGCTGGCGCAGCGGCTGCGGCGCGACCCCGAGGTGGCCGCCCGCTTCCTGCGCGAGCCCGCGGAGGTGCTGGCCCGCGAGCCGCTGCCCGCCCCGGTGCGGGACTTCCTCAGCACGTACGGCCATCGCGCCGTGGCCGAGATCGACCTGGGCCTGCCGCGCTGGTCGGAGGACCCCACGCACGTCATCGGCATGATCGCCAACTACCTGCGGCTGGAGGATCCGGCGCTGGCCCCCGACGCGCTCTTCGCCAAGGGCGTGGCCGAGGCCGAGGCCATGATCGAGGAGCTGGCGGGGCGGACCCGCGGGCTGCGGCGCCGGCTGGTGCGCTTCGCGCTGGGGCGGGCCAGGGAGCTGGTGGGGGTGCGGGAACTGCCGAAGTTCCTGATCGTGCAGATCTTCGCGGAGCTGCGGGCGCAGTTGCTCGGGGTGGGCGGGGAGCTGGCGCGGAAGGGGCTGCTGGCGGGGGCCGAGGACGTGTTCTTCGTGACCCTGGTCGAGGCCAAGTCCGGCAAGGACCTGCGCGGCCGGGTCGCCGAGCGGCGCGAGCGTTACGAGCGGGAGCTGCGGCGCAGGCACCTGCCCAGGGTGCTGCTGTCCGACGGCACGGAGCCTGAGGCGGTGGCCTCCGGCGGGGCGGCGGCCGAGGGCGCGCTGACCGGCTCCCCCGCGTCTCCCGGGCAGGTCACGGGGATCGCCCGGGTGGTGCTCGACCCGGTGGGGGCGAAGCTGGTGCCGGGCGAGATCCTGGTGTGCCCGTCCACCGATCCCGGCTGGACGCCGCTGTTCCTGACGGCCGGCGGGCTGGTCATGGAGATGGGCGGGCCGAACTCGCACGGGGCCGTGGTGGCCCGCGAGTACGGCATCCCGGCCGTGGTCGGCACCCCGGACGCGACCGACCGCGTCCGCACGGGCCAGACGATCACGGTGGACGGCACGTCGGGCACGGTGACCATCCACGACGACACCCCACCCGACGCCCAGGACGCTGTCGCCGTCACGCCAGACGCCCAGGACGGCCCTCCGACCACGGAGGACGCCGGCGCGACGCCATCGAGCCGGGTGTCCGAACCCGCCACGTGACCACAAGGCGCCAACGGGAACCGCCCGACCCGGCGCACGGCGGGGACGCTCCGGGACGTCGACCGGGTGGGGCGGTCAGGGGATGGGGTTGGTGGGGCAGGGGCGGGTGGTGGTGGGGGTGAGGGCGTCGAGGCGGGTGCCGATCATCCGGGACACCCGCTCGATGGTCTCGATCCCCGTCCCCTCCCCCGGCTGCTGATCCGTCTGCACCGACAGGAGCAGGTCCCGCCCGGGCCCGGCCACCCGCCCGTAGCTCGTGACGGCCCACGTGTTGTGGATGAACGGCCGCGGCGTCCACCCGTTCTTGAGCGCCACCCGATCCCCCGGCCTGGCGGCCGCGCTGACGCCCCAGGACTGGTCCTTCTGCACCCGCCCCATCAGCCCCAGCACCAGCCCGCGATCGGCGGCGCCGAGCCCCTTACCACCCCTGACCAGCACCTTCAGCAGCCGGATCCGATCCGCCGGGCTGGTGTTCGTGCCGCCCCAGAATCTGCTGGGCCCAGGCGTGGTCTCCCGCAGCCCCACCCGCCGGTAGAACCCGCTCATGGCGTCACCGCCCCCGACCCGCGACCACAGCGCGTCCGCCGCGCTGTTGTCGCTCTCCTTGATCATGCGGGCGGCCAGATCCCGCTCGCCCTCGTCGAGCCCGCCGGAACGCCGGAGCAGCAACGCGGTCAGGATGTCCACCTTGACGCCGCTCGCGGTGATCATGTCGTGCTCGTGCTCCCCCTGGCCGAACGTCACGCCGCTCACCAGGTCCAGCACGCCGTAGACGACCCGTCCCGGCCGGCCGCGTACATAGCGGGAGATGTCGCGTTCGAGCCGGGCCCGAGCGACATCCCCGGCCAGCGCGTCCGGAAATTTCAGGACACATCGCGCCACTCTGACCGGCGCCTTCACCGCGACGGGCACGACCGGCACCCGCTCGGTCCCGCACCCCGTCAAGAACGCCAGCCCGGCCAGAACGACCCTGCCGATCCATGGGCCCAACCTCTTAGCACGCACGCGCCAACCCCCGTGATCTCGTCGGGGGTCGTACGGAGCATGCCCGGCAAGGCCGCCGGCCTCATCCGACCAGGCCCTTTCCTGGTCAGACCTTCAGCACCACCTTGCCGACGGTCACAGGTGCTCGCGCAGGAAGTCGTCGGCCGCGTCCACGGCCTGGGTCACGTACGGCTCGCGATCGTAGAGGTCGATGTGCTGCTTGGCGTCCACCCAGACGATCCGCTTGGGCTCGTCCAGCCGCCTGAACGCCTCCTCAGCCCCCTCGGGCGAGCAGAACCGGTCGACGACCCCGTGCACGATCAGCGCCGGCTTCGGGGACAGGAAGTCCGCCCCCATCATGTTGTCCACCGTGACCAGCTCGCGCACGCTGGCCCTGGTCACCTCGTTCCGCCAATGCGGCGACGCGCCACGCTCGGTCCCGTAGTACGCGTACGGCTCGTCGCCCGGCATCGCCGCCTCACCCCGCTCCGCCACGGCGGCCACGTACTCGACGGGCCCGCCCTGGTCCTGCCGCTCCAGCACCTCGGCGAACCCGCTCAGCACCGCCTGGTAGTCCATCCCCGACCGCATGGCGTAGGGGTTGTTGTACGCCCCGGCGATCCCCGCAAATGCCCGCACCCGAGGGTCAAAAGCAGCAAATTTCATGGCATATCCGCCACCGAGGCAGATCCCGACCGCGCCGATCCGATCCGGATCCACCTCGGGCCGCGACCGCAGGAACGACACCGCCGCCCGCAGGTCGTGCAGCTTGCCCTGCGGATCCTCGTGCCGCCGCGGCTCACCGTCCGACTCGCCCCAGTTCCGGTGGTCGAAGGCGAGGGTGACGTAGCCCCGCGCGGCCAGCCGAGCCGCGTACAGGCCGGTGACCTGATCGCGCACGCCGGTGAACGGCCCCGTGAGCACCAGCCCCGGACGCGGCCCCACGCCCTCGGGCACCCGCAGGTCCCCGGCGAGCGTGAGGCCGTCGATCATGAACTCAACTCTCATACGCCCAAGTGTGCGTCACGAGTCGAACCCGAGCCCCATCCGATCGAGCGTGCGCAACCACAGGTTGCGCTTGCCCTGATGCTCGTCGGCCTGGGCGATGGACCACCGGGTGAACTGGATCACCCCCGAGCGCACCGGCTCCGGCGGGAACGGGAGCGGCTTCTCCTTGACCATCCGCAGCTCGGTCCGCTCGGTACGCTCGCCCGACAGCAGGTCCAGCATGACGTTCGCGCCGAAGCGGGTGGCGCCGACGCCCATGCCGGTGTAGCCGGCGGCGTAGGCCAGCCGCCCGCCGTGCGCCTGCCCGTAGAAGGCGCTGAACCGGCTGCAGGTGTCGATCACGCCGCCCCACCTGTGGGTGAAGCGCACCTGGGAGAGCTGCGGGAACGTGTCGTAGAAGTGCCCCGCGAGCTTGACGAACGTCTCGTCGCGCTGGTCGTACTCGGGCTTGACCAGGCCGCCGTTGTAGTAGACGGCGTCGTAGCCGCCCCACAGGATCCGGTTGTCGTCGGTCAGCCGGTAGTAGTGGAACCGGTTGCCCGAGTCGCCGACGCCCTGCCTGTTGCCCCAGCCCACCGCGGCGAGCTGGGGCCCGGTCAGCGGCTCGGTCATCAGCGCGTAGTCGTACACCGGGACCACGAAGTGCTTGAGCCGCCGCAGCAGCGGCGGGAACACCCCGGTCCCGAGTGCCACCCGGCGCGCCGCGGCGGAGCCGTACGGCGTCCGCAGGGTGATCGTCGTGCCGTCGTCGTGCAGCGAGCGGACCGGGCTGCGCTCGTGCACCCGCACCCCGAGCCGCAGGCACGCCTCCCGCAGCCCCCATGCCAGCCGGGCCGGGTCGAGCATCGCGCAGCCGCTGCGCTCCCACAGCCCGCCCAGGTAGGTCGGCGAGTTCACCTCCGCACGGACCTGCTCCCGATCGAGGGGCACGTAGTCGAGCCCGAGCTCGGAGATCAGGTCCAGGTGCTCGTTCAGCCCGTCGAGCTGCCACGGCTCGGTGGCCACGTGCAGCTCTCCCGTGCGCTCGAACGAGCAGTCCACGCCGTAGCGCTCCAGCGTGCGCTCGATCTCGTCCACGTTCGCGACGCCCATCCGTTCCAGCCGGTCGATCTCCTCCGGCCACCGCTCCAGGCCGTTGGCCAGGCCGTGGGTGAGGGTCGCCATGCAGAACCCGCCGTTGCGGCCGGTGGCCGCCCAGCCGATCCTGCGGCCTTCGAGCAGGACCACGTCCAGCGAGGGGTCACGTTCCTTGGCCATCAGAGCCGTCCACAGCCCCGAGAAGCCACCGCCGACGACGACCAGGTCGGCACTGGTGTTCCGGTCGAGCCGCGGCTGCGGCTCGGGTCTGGCCGGGCTGTCCAGCCAGTACGGCTTGCGCTCCGCGTCAGCCAGCGCCTTCAGCGGATCCACAAATCCCACTTCCCTACGATGAAGTTCGTTTATGTGTATTGCGGGATCGCAAAGAGGTGATCACGCGCGGGTTCCCCCCGCCGGAATCCGATCTCGCCTCCCCGTTCTTTGCCAGACGTCTTTAGCCGGACGGTTTTTGCCAAGGCGAATCCCCTCCGCGGCCTGCGGAAGGGATGGCCGGTTGACCGCCTTTCAGACGCGACGGCGGGCTGCGACCGCGTTGGCGATCGCGATCAGCACACCGACGCAGAAGATCAGCGTACCCATGACGTTGACCTGCGGCGGAATGCCGGTCTTCACCGCGCCGACGATCCACAGCGGGAACGTGACGGTGGAGCCGTTGACGAAGCTGGTGACCACGTAGTCGTCGATCGACAGCGCGAACGACAGCATCGCGCCCGCCAGCACGCCCGGCATGATCGCCGGCAGCGTCACCTGCCTGAACGTCCCCCACGCGGTCGCCCCGAGGTCCCTCGCCGCCTCCTCCAGCGACGGGTCCAGCGTGACGACCCGCGCCCGCACCGTCACGACCACGAAGGACAGCGAGAAGAGCACGTGCGCGACGATGATCGTGTTCGCGTCGCGCGGCACGCTGCCGGAGACGAACAGCGACAGCAGCGACGCGCCCATGACCAGCTCGGGCGTGGAGATGGCGGCGAAGACCAGGAAGTTCGTGATGCCCTTGCCGCGGAAGCGGTGGCGGCCGATCGCCAGCCCGAGCATGGTCCCGATCACGACCGTGATGACCGTGCTGACCAGCGCGATCACCAGCGAGTTGCGCAGCGCCACGGTCAGGTCGGAGATGTCGAAGAGCTCCGCGTACCACCTGAGCGTGAAGCCCTGCCAGGAGGTGTTGGACTTGCTCTTCTTGTCGTTGAACCCGAACAGGATCATCACGGCGATCGGCGACGACAGCCAGACGATGATCAGCCAGGTGTAGCCGTGCAGCAGCCGGTCGCCGAGCCTGGCGCCCCTCATCGGGCCGCCGCCTCAAGGACGTTCTCGGTCCCGAGCGCCCTGGCGTAGACGAAGATCCCCACCAGCAGCACCGCCATCAGCGTGAACGACAGCGCGGACGCGGTCGGATAGTTGAGGTTCGTCAGGTATTCGGTCTGGATGATGTTGCCGATCATCGTGTTCTCGGTGCCGCCGAGAATCTGCGCGTTGATCGGGTCGGCCGTGGCGGGCACGAACGTCATGAGCACCCCGGCGAACACCCCCGGCAGCGACAGCGGCAGCACCACCCGGCGGAAGGCGCCCAGCCTCGTCGCGTACAGGTCCTGGGCCGCCTCCACCACCCGCGGGTCCACCCGCTCCAGCGCCACGTAGATGGGCAGGATCATGAACGGCAGGAAGTTGTACGTCAGCCCGCCCACCACGGCGAACGTCGTGGCCAGCACATGGAAGTCGTCGGGCAGCAGCCCCCAGCCCTTCAGCGTCCCGAACAGCAGGCCGTTGTCGGAGAGCAGGAAGTTCCACGAGATCGTCCGCAGCACGAACGACACGAAGAACGGCAGCAGCAGCAGGAACAGGTACATGGACTTGCGATTGCCGCCCTTGAAGGCGATCCAGTACGCCACCGGGTAGCCGATCAGCAGCATGGCGACCGTCGCGAGCCCGCCGTACAGAAGCGAGCGCAGCAGCTGGGTGCTGTACCTGCCGAGCGCGTCGCTGTAGTTGGAGACGCTGAACGTCATGGCGAAGCCGTCGATCGCGTTGCCGGTCTGCAACGACACCGACGCCATCGCGACCATGGGCACGACCAGGAAGATCGCCAGCCACATCCAGCTCGGCAGCGCCAGCAGGTAGGGGGTGAGCCGCCGCATCGCGCTAGGCCTGGGTGATGGACTGGAAGATCGGGTTGAACACCTGCTCCTGCTGGGTGGTCAGCTTGGTGTAGGTGCGCAGCTTGGCGTAGTCGGCCTCGGTCGGGAACATGAGCGGGCTGCCGACCATGTCCTCCAGGGCCTTCTTGTCCTCGCCCTTGGCCGCCTTGGCCTTCTCCTTGAGCAGGTCCTGGACGGCCGGGACGGGGGTGACGTACTGGATGAACTCATCCAGCTCGGCCGCCACGGCCGGCTGGTAGAGGTAGTCCATCAGCATGAGCGCGTCCACCGGGTTCGCGGCGCCCTTGGGGATGAGCATGTTGTCGGTCCAGATCGTGCCGCCCTCCTCGGGCACCACGAACTTGACGGGCTCGCCGGCGAGCTGGCGCTGGAAGACGTCGCCCGACCAGGCCATGGTCAGCCAGACGTCGCCCTTGGACACGGCGTCGATATACGACTGATCATAATATTTCCGTACAAGTCCGGCCTCGCGCTGCGCCTTGAGCTTCTCCCCGGCCTTCTTCCAGTCGGCCTCGGTCGACTTCTCCGGGTCGATCCCCAGCGCGAACATGCCGAAGTTCCCGATCTCCTGCGCGTCGGCCATCATGCCGACCCGCCCCTTGTACTTGGGATCGAACAGCGCCTCGATGCTGGTGATGTCGTCCTTGACGTACTTGGTGTTGTACGCGATGCCGGTCACCCCGGAGGTGTACGGAACCGTGTACTGGTTACCCGGGTCGTAGGCGCGTTCCTTGTACTTCTCGCCGGCGTTGGCCGAGAAGTTGGGCAGCTGGGCGTGGTCGAGCGGCACCGCGTACCCGAGCTCGATCATGTGCTGGAGCTGGATGCCGTTGGTCATCACGACGATGTCGTAGCCCAGCGACTGCCCGGCGCGCAGCACGGGGTCGGCCTTGCCGAAGAACTCCGCGTTCTCCTGGATGACCTCTTTGTACTCGTAGGAGATGCCGGTGGCCTGCTTGAACGCCTCCAGCGGGGCCTTGTCCTCCGGCATGTACTCGGGCCAGTTGGCGAACACGAGCTTGCCGTGCTTGGTCTGCTTGGACCAGAAGTCCTTGACGGCGTCGGGCTTGGGCGGCGCGGCCTTCTGGCCCTGCACGCCGCAAGCGGCCAGGGCGAGCCCGGCGGCCGAGTAGCCGGCGAGCCTGAAGACGTCACGACGGGTGCGGAGAAGATGGTGACGGGGGATCATGGGGTGCTATCAACTTCCAATCACGTACGAGTGCTGCGCCTGCCAGGACAGCCACACGGAGTCGCCCCGCTCCGCCGTGGCCGTCGCGTCGTTCGCGTTCTGCTGGAACACGGTGATCTCGGCCCCGTCAGCGAGACTCACCGCATAACTGTTGTAGGTGCCCAGGTAGACGACCTCGGCGACGCTTCCGCGCACGGCGCTCAGCCCGGCCCCGGGCTCGTCCGTGCCGATGAGGATCTTCTCGGGCCGTACGGTGACCGTCACGTCGCCCTCGTGCCCCGGCACCAGGACCCGGCCCCCGCCGATCTTCAGCTCGCCGCCGGTCGCGGTGCCGGCGAGCAGGTTGGAGGTGCCGATGAAGCCCGCCACGAACGCGGTCGCGGGCCGCTCGTAGATCTCGCGCGGCCTGGCGAGCTGCTCGACCAGGCCGTCGTTCATGACCGCGATCCGGTCGCTCATGGTCAGCGCCTCGTTCTGGTCGTGCGTCACGTACACGAACGTGATGCCGACCTCCCGCTGGATGCGCTTGAGCTCGATCTGCATGGCCTGGCGCAGCTTGAGGTCGAGCGCGCCGAGCGGCTCGTCGAGCAGGAGCGCGCGCGGCCGGTTGACCAGGGCCCTGGCCAGCGCCACGCGCTGTTGCTGGCCGCCGGACATCTCCCGCGGCCTGCGCTTCTCCCTGCCGGTCAGATCGACGATCTCCAGCATCTCGCCGACCCGCCGCCTGATCTCCTCCTGCGGCGTCCTGCGCTGCTTGAGCCCGAAGGCCACGTTGTCCCAGACGCTCATGTGCGGGAAGAGCGCGTAGGACTGGAAGACCATGTTCACGTCCCGCTTGTTCGGCGGGACGTTGGTGACGTCCTTGCCGAGCAGCTTGACCACGCCTTTCGAGGGCTCCTCGAAGCCGGCGACCATGCGCATGGTCGTGGTCTTGCCGCAGCCGGACGGGCCGAGGAGGGAGAAGAACTCCCCCTCGGCGATGCCCAGCGTGACGCCCCTGACCGCCTGGACGACCTCGCCATGCGAGAGGTACTCCTTGACGACGTCCTCAAGCTCGATCGCGTTCAGCTCAGTCATCCCAGGCACTGTCCTATTCGCCGATGTAGTGCATGACGTGCTTGACCCTGGTGTAGTCGTGCAGGCCGAAGACCGACAGGTCCTTGCCGTACCCGGAGTGCTTGAACCCGCCGTGCGGCATCTCGGACACGAACGGGATGTGCGTGTTGACCCAGACCACACCGAACTCCAGGCGGTTCGACATGCGCATGGCGCGGCCGTGGTCGGAGGTCCAGACCGAGCCGCTGAGGCCGTACCTGACGTCGTTGGCCTTGGCGAGCGCGTCGGCCTCGTCGGTGAAGGTCTGCACGGTGATCACCGGGCCGAAGACCTCGTTCTGCACCATCTCGTCGTCCTGCTTGAGCCCGTCGACGACGGTCGGTGCGAAGAAGTAGCCCTTGTCGCCGACGCGCTGGCCGCCGGTGAGCACCTTGGCGTGCGCGGGGACCCGGTCGATGAAGCCCTGGACCCTGGTGAGCTGGTTCTCGTTGTTGAGGGGGCCGTACAGCGCCTCCTCGTCGGCCAGGTCGCCGGTCACGGTCCCGGCGGCGGCCTCGGTCAGCGCGGCCACGAACTCGTCGTGCACGCTCTCGTGCACCAGCACCCGGCAGGCGGCGGTGCAGTCCTGGCCGGCGTTGTACAGGCCCGCGGTGGCGATGTCACCCGCCGCCTTGCGCAGGTCCTTGACGTCCTCGAACACCACGACCGGCGCCTTGCCGCCGAGCTCCAGGTGCACGCGCTTGAGGTCGTCGGCGGCGCTCTTGGCGACCGACATGCCCGCGCCGACCGAGCCGGTGATGGCGACCATGGACGCCGTCGGGTGGCTCACCACGAGGTGGCCGGTCTCGCGGTCGCCGGTGACGACGTTGAAGACGCCGGCGGGCAGCACCTCGCCGAGGATCTCGGCGAGCTTGAGCGTGGAGGCCGGGGTGGTGTCGGACGGCTTGAGCACGACCGTGTTGCCGGCCGCGAGCGCCGGGGCGATCTTCCAGACCGCCATCATCATCGGGTAGTTCCAGGGCGTGACCTGGCCCACCACGCCGATCGGCTCGTGCCTGATGACGCTGGTGTGCTCGGCGAGGAACTCGCCCGCCGTCGGGCCCTCCAGCGTCCGCGCCGCCCCTGCGAAGAAGCGGAAGTGGTCGGCCGCGACCGGGGTCTCGTCCTCTGCCATGCGGGCGCGCGGCTTGCCGGTGTTGAGGCACTCGGCCTCGTTGATCTCCTCGGCTCGCGCGTCGATCGCGTCAGCCACCTTCAGCAGCAGATTCGCCCGCTCGCCCGGGGTGGTCCTGCCCCACGACTCGAACGCGGCGGCCGCGGCGGCGAAGGCGGCATCGACGTCCTCGGCGCCGGAAACGGGCGCCTGCACGTACGCGTCGCCCGTGCAGGGGTCGATGATGTCCGAGAATCGCCCGCTCTTGGCGTCCACGAACTCACCGTTGATGAAGTTCTGCAGACGGGTAGTCATGCGCCCTCCTCGTGAGGTGGCTGAGATGCCGCGACTCTTACAGAGCGTGTGCATCTGGACAAGGGATTTCGTGGTGAAGATATCAAATTGCTACGAATTCGCTTGACAGACCGCCAGGAACTGACAACATGTCGCAGCAGGACGGCAACCCAGCGGGCATACCCCCGTAACGCCGGACCGCTAGGAGGACCCCTCTCGATGACCACGCCGCCCCGCGTCCGCCGCGCCAACGCCAGCACTGGGCCTGTGGTGCTCGACGATCTGTCCAAGCAGATCATCGAGCAGCTCCAGGGCGACGGGCGCATGCCGTACGCGGCGATCGGGAAGGCGGTCGGCCTCTCGGAGGCCGCGGTGCGGCAGCGCGTCCAGCGGTTGCAGGACACGGGCGTCATGCAGATCGTGGCGGTCACCGACCCGCTCACGCTCGGGTTCCCCCGCCAGGCGATGATCGGCATCAACTGCGAGGGCGACCTGGAATCGGTCGCCGACGAGCTGGCGGCCATCGACGAGATCGACTACGTCGTGCTCACGGCGGGCTCCTTCGATGTGATCGTCGAGGTGGTCTGCGAGGGCGACGGGCACCTGCTGGAGATCCTCAGCAAGATCCGCGCCATCCCCGCCGTGCGGGCCACGGAGTCGTTCGTGTACCTGAAGCTGCGCAAGCAGACCTAC
This sequence comes from Nonomuraea rosea, assembly GCF_039539705.1. Classification (NCBI taxonomy): domain Bacteria; kingdom Bacillati; phylum Actinomycetota; class Actinomycetes; order Streptosporangiales; family Streptosporangiaceae; genus Nonomuraea; species Nonomuraea rosea. Next base: position 60,236 of record NZ_BAABDQ010000028.1, read on the forward strand.
TCATGGGGCACCCGCTGACCCACCTGCTCATGGGGCACCGCTGACCCACCCTGCTGATCCACCCTGCCGACCTACCCTGGCCACGGCCCTGACCGGCGCGCCGTCGGCGCCGGGGAGCCGTAGCGGCAGCATGAAGACCTCGATCGGCCTGCCGCTCGCCTGCGCCCGCAGGAGACGGTCGAGGCCGGTCAGGTTCTCGGCGATGACGGCGTGCGCGCCACACAGCACCCGGTGCGCGGGGAGGTCCGCGGCGGGCGTGGGGTCCACGCTCAGCGCGTCGATGCCGACCGTACGCACGCCGCGGGCGACGAGCAGCGCCGCGGCCTCCTCCGTCAGGAACGGATGGCCCTCGTACGCGGCCGTCCCCCAGTGGAGCGACCACCCGGTGGCCACGAGCACGATCATCCCCTCACCCACGCCGCCCTCGAACGCCGCCGGTCCGATCGGGGACCGCGGCGCCAGGCCTCGGGCGTCCACCACCACCGCGGGCCCGCAGAACCGATCGAGCGGCAGCGCGTCGAGCGCGGGCAGCGAGTCGTCGATGTGGAACGGCGCGTCCACATGGGTGCCGGACTGGGAGCCCAGGTGCAGGCCCAGCACGTTGACGCCGTCGCGCGCGACGGTGAGCGCCGGCCCGATCGAGACCTCCGGATCACCCGGATAGACGGGCATCCCGGTCTCGATCGGCACCGACAGATCGACCAGCTCCATCAGGCGACCGGCTCCGCGACCGCGTCGACGATGGGCAGCACCGGGGTGTCGGCCGAGCGGACCAGGCGCGGCCCGTCGGGCCCGTACACCTCGCGCGGCTCGGGGAAGGCGGTCAGCAGCGCCAGGTAGAGCAGCGCCGCGACGGCCAGTCCGACCGGGAGCGAGACGTCCACCCCGCCCGCCAGGTCGCCGAGCGGCCCGACGAACTGGCCGGGCAGGTTCACGAACATGAGCGCCAGCCCCGCCGAAACCAGCCAGGCGCTCAGCCCCCGCCAGTTCCAGCCGTGCGCGAACCAGTAGCGGCCGCCGCGCTGACGCCGGTTGAAGACCTGCAGCGCCTCCGGGTCGTACCAGCCCCGGCGCGTCACGTAGCCGAGCATCATGATCACCATCCACGGCGCCGTGCACGTGATGATCAGCGTGGCGAACGTCGAGATGCTCTGCGTGAGGTTCGCGGCGAAGCGGCCGACGAAGATGAACACGATCGACAGCGTCCCGATGAACACCGTGGCCTGCACCCGGGAGAAGCGCGGGAAGACGCTGGAGAAGTCGAGGCCCGTGCCGTAGAGGGAGGTCGTGCCGGTGGACATGCCGCCGATCAGGGCGATGAGGCAGACCGGGACGAAGTACCAGCCGGGCGAGACGGCCAGCAGGCCGCCGACGTAGTTGGGCGCGGCCGGGTCCACGTATTCTGCGGCCTTGGCGGCGATGATCGAGGCGGTGGTCAGGCCGAAGAGGAACGGCAGGATGGTGGCGATCTGCGACAGGAAGGCGGCGGCCATGACCCGTGAGCGCGGGGTGCTGGCCGGGATGTAGCGCGACCAGTCGCCCAGGAACGCGCCGAAGGAGACCGGGTTCGACAGCACGATCAGGGCCGCGCCGATGAACGACGGCCAGAACAGCGGGTCGCCCGGCGGGAGCGAGCCGGCGTACGACGGGTCGAAGTCACCGGCGAAGGCGAACACGCCCAGCACGAACAGCAGCGACGCCGCCGCAACCGCGATCTTGTTGACGAACAGCATGAAGCGGAAGCCGTACACGCAGACCACGAGCACGAGGACCGCGAAGACCGCGTACGCGACCCCGTACGACAGGTCGGAATCCGGCAGCCCCGCCAGCCGGTGCGCCCCGCCCACCAGCGCGTCGCCGGACGACCACACCGAGATCGAGAAGAACGCGATCGCGGTCAGCAGGGACAGGAACGAGCCGACGACCCGGCCGTGCACGCCCAGGTGGGCGGAGGAGGAGACGGCGTTGTTCGTGCCGTTGAGCGGCCCGAACAGCGCCAGCGGCGCCAGGATCAGCGCGCCGACGACCAGGCCGAGCACGGTGGCGGCCAGCCCCTGCCAGAAGGACAGGCCGAACAGGATGGGGAAGGCGCCCAGCACGCAGGTGGCGAAGGTGTTGGCGCCGCCGAACGCGACCCTGAACAGGTCGATCGGGCGGGCGCTGCGGTCAGGGTCGGGAATGCGCTCGACCCCGTAGGTCTCGACCTCGGTGATGCTCATGACGACTGCTCCTCCTGGACGTTCTTCGCCTGCAGGGCCAGCAGGCTGACGAGGTCGTAGACCACATGGGAGGCGGCCACCGAGGTGATCTCCGCGTGGTCGTAGGCGGGGGCCACCTCGACCACGTCGGCCCCGACGAGCCGGCAGCCGGCCAGGCCGCGCAGGATCTCCAGCAGCTCCCTGCTGGTGAGGCCGCCCGCCTCCGGCGTACCGGTGCCGGGGGCGTGGGCGGGGTCGAGCACGTCGATGTCGACGGAGACGTAGAGCGGCCGGTCGCCGACGCGCTGGCGCAGCACGTCGATCACCTCGTCCAGCCCGCGCCGCAGCACGTCGGCCGCGGTCAGGATGCCGAACCCGAGCCGCCGGTCCTCCTCCAGGTCCTTCTTGCCGTACAGCGGGCCCCGGATGCCGACGTGGCTGACGGCCTCGGTGTCGAGCAGCCCCTCCTCGACCGCCCGCCGGAACGGGGTGCCGTGCGTGTACTCGGCCCCGAAGTAGGTGTCCCACGTGTCGAGGTGCGCGTCGAAGTGCAGCAACGCCACCGGCCCGTGCTTCCTGGCGGCCGAGCGCAGCAGCGGCAGCGCGATCGTGTGGTCGCCGCCGACGGTGACCAGCTTGGCGTCCAGCGCGTCGGCCGCGCCCTCGATGGCCTCGATGGCCGCGCCGATGTCGAACGGGTTCGCCACGATGTCCCCGGCGTCGGCCACCTGCACCCGCTCGAACGGGGAGACGTCCAGCCCGGGATGGTAGGGCCGCAGCAGCCGCGAGGCCTCCCGGACGGCGGCGGGCCCAAACCTGGCGCCCGGCCGATAGGACACGCCGGCGTCGAACGGCACGCCCACGACCACCACATCAGCCCGCCGAACCTGGTCGAGCCTGGGCAGCCGGGCGAAGGTCGCGGGCCCGGCGAAGCGCGGGACCTCGGAGGAGTCGACGGGACCTGTGTTCATGTCGGCCAGTGTTCGTCATGCTCCTGACCTGCGACAATTGTCTTCGGCACAAAGTGCTGCGGCGTGTGTTGTGGCTGACCACAACACACGCCGACGAACGAGACCGGCTCAGGACCGGGAGCTCAACGATGGCTCAATCGAAGAGCTCCTCCGTGGAGCCGGCGGAGTAAGCCCGCTGGAACCAGGCTTCGAGCTGGGCCGTGTCCTCGCACCCGTTGACCCGCGCCCGGATTTCCTCGGACACCGCGAAGCCACGCAGCTCCAGCAGCTTCAGAAGCAGCTTGGCCTCACCCTTGGCCTCACCCTTGGCCTCACCCTTCGCCGCGCCTTTCGCCTCACCCTCGGCCAGCAGGCTCTCGGCGTACTCGCCTTGGTATGGATAGGTCTGCATGGCCATCAGTCTTCCCCATTCCTTCTGTGCGATGCCGGTCAGCGACACGGCGATGTAACGGCCGTACTGCCCGGCGAGCTGACGATCGAGTTCGTTCAGAGCCTTGTCCAACGTGCCCAGGATGTCCCTGAACAGCGGATCGTCGCTCTTGGTGACGGCTGACACGATGGCCAGCCCGATATTGCTCAGCGCCTCGGCCACGTCGGTGATGACCGGGGTGTTGTCGGGGCCGATGACCAAGGGGGTCAGCGTCAGCCCCGGATGGCCCGTTTCGATGGGCTTGGCGGCCCAGCGGGCGATGTTTCGATCTGGGCAGATGACGACCAGGCAGGTCGGGCACTTCTCACGCGCCCGGAAGTTGGCGATGTATTCCAGCCACGAATACATCTTCTCGTCATCTCGCCCACGCTGCGTCTCGGTGATGATGCCGAGCTTGTGCTCGTTCTCGCCATAGAGCAGGGCGCCGTCAGCGCGGCACACCGACGGCGCGGCCTCCGACAGCTCGGGCGAGGCCAGGCGGGCCTCGCCCGATTCAGGTATCGGCAGGTCGAACAACGCCCGCAGCATTTGTGCGGTGTGTCCGAAATTGAGGGTGGTGATCTTTGTCAGGCCCTCGTGTTGCTGGGTGACCATGACGGAGACATTACTACATGTGTTCTAGTCATTACTCAGCGTTTGCCAACTGGATCGTGGCGATCTCCCAGGCGTTCAGTGGCAGGCGGATCGTTCCGTCCGTCACCGGGATCGGTGCGCCGGGGCGTCCGCGCAGGTCGGCGTGCCGGGCCTGGCTGAACGTGCCCTCGATGACCGCCTCCGTGCCCGCAGGGGTCAGGGCCACCACGCGGAGCTCCTGCCACTCGTCCCGCATCCTGAGCGAGGTCATCACCACCCCCGCCCCCGTCACCGACAGGCCGTGGCCGGGCTGCGGCAGCGCCAGCAGGTCGCGATCGCCCTGGCCGGGCAGCACCAGCAGGTCGTGGCGGAACGTCTCCGCGTGCGGCACCACCTCCTGCCACGACTCCCCGTACGGCATCAGGGCCAGGCTCACCGAGCGCAGCCCGCGCGACTGGGCGGCCGGGGTGGGCAGTTGCGGCCCCGCGGGCTCGGGGCGCAGGGCGTTGCGGTTGCGCGAGAGGTAGCCGACCGAGCGCAGCAGCGTGAGCGCCAGCTCCCCGTCCGCCAGCTCGTACTCCGTCACGTGCTCCAGCAGCGCCGCCACCCCGCCGGCCGCCACCCACGAGGAGGCGGGGAAGGTGGGCAGGGGCGTCTCGCCGCAGCCGCCCTCCGACGTCAGCCCGCGTGTCACGACCGCGAACTGCCCCTCGGCGTGCGACTGCTCCGCCGCGGCGGGCAGCGGCACGTGCAGGCGCACCCGGTGGTCCGCGCAGCGGTTGTCGAACTCGACGTGCAGCCGGACGTACGGCTCGCCCGCGCGCAGCTCCACGCGGGTGGTGACGACGATCTCCTCCATCCGCCCGCTGCGGGCGGCGGCGGGCAGCTCGGGCGAGCCCTCGACGCCGTCGCCCGCCGCCGGCCACAGGTACGTGCGCCGCACGTCCACCGCCGCCACCAGCGGGCCGGAGCAGACCAGCTCGCTCTCGACCGACACGGGCTCGGACACCAGCAGATCGCCGGCGGGCGGCGCGTAGTTGTAGGTGTCGCCCACGTCACCGCCGTCCACGATGCGACCGGCGCCCGTGACCGTCGTCCCGTCCTGGCCCACCAGCGTCAGCGTCCCGTCGGCCGCGATCACGACCCGCAGCAGCCCGTTGTCCAGCACCCGCTCGTCGCCCCGCACCGGCAGGGTCGCCGAGTCCGAGCTGAGCCAGCAGGACGGGTCGTGCTCCAGGGGCAGGCGGCCGGCGGCAGGCCGGTCGCCGAACACCTTGGCGTGCGACGCGGTCCGCAGGCTGGTGTGGCCCAGCGGCGGCACCTCGACCATGGCCGCGACCGTGCGGCGCGGCTCGGCGAGGATGCGTACGCGCGTCACGCCGGCCACGGCCCCGCGCAGGTCGTCCACGTCGAAGGCGGCCGAGGTCTCCCGCGCCACCGTGAACGTCAGCGTCCCGTCCTCGACCGACCAGTTCGTGATGTGCTGCCCGTACAGCTCGGTCCCGTGCACGAAGGTCAGCGCCGTCGCCGGGTCCATCTCCTCGTCGAGCAGCAGCGTGGGCGCGTACTCCAGCGGCTGCGTGGGCACCGCCGCGCGAGCCGGGTCGACCAGCGGGTCGTTCCCCGCGACGTCCACGATCACGACGCCGCGCCGGGTGGCGGGCGTCGGGTTGACCACGAGCACCCCGTCAGCCGGTACGGACGCCGCCAGGTGCGCGGTCACCATGTCGCGCACGGCCTGACCGAGCTGCTCGGCCTCCGCGATCCGGGCGGCCACCTGCTGGGCGGTGTCGTCCACCCCGCAGCCGGTCACCGAGTCGTGGCCGCTGGCGTCCACCAGCCGCCACCACGCCATGTCCAGGAAGCGTCCCGGCCATTCGCGGCCCCAGAGGGTGGCCAGCGGCTCGGCGTAGCGTTCGACCATCCGCTCGGCGCGGCCCATCGCCTGCTTGACGTGGGCGCGGACGGAGATGACGCCGGGCAGGATGTTGGCCCGCGCGTGGGAGCGCAGCTCGCCGGTGACGCGCGGGAGCCCCGCCACATCACCCGAATAAGCCCCGATATATCCGGACAAGGTGTCCATGCGGGCGCCGATCGCCGACACCATCTCCGGCAATCCTCGGACCGGCGCGGAATGGTCGGTCCCGTACATCGCCAGCAGCGACCCTTCGGGCCCGTGCCACTCGCGCATCGTCGCGACGAACGCCGCCGCCCGCCCCGCCAGCCCCGCAGCGTCGTGGAACAGGTGCGCCCCGTTGCCGTAGCCGCCCGCCGGCAGGTACTGCGTACGCAGCGCCGTCCCGTCGGGCGCGACCCAGGCGAAGGCGTCGGTGGTCACCGAGGACGGCACCCCGCGATAGACGCAGGCGTGCAGCAGCCCGGCCTTGCGCAGGATCTGCGGCATCTGCGCCGTGTGCCCGAACATGTCCGGCAGGTAGCCCACCGGCATCGCGCCGCCGAGCTTGTCCGCCCGGTCCATGCCGAGCTCCAGGTTGCGCACGATGTTCTCGCCCGAGCACAGGAACTCATCCAGCAGGATCTGCCACGGCCCCACCGCCAGCCGCCCGGACTCGACGAGGGCGGCGATGCGGTCGCGGTTCTCCGGCCGCACCTCCAGGTAGTCGTCCACGCAGGCGAGCTGCCCGTCGAGGGTGAAGTGGTAGCCGGGCTCGCGTTCCATCGTGTCGAGCACCTCGTCCAGCAGCGCCACCAGGCGCAGCCGGAAGCGCTGGAACGGCTCGTACCACTCCCTGTCCCAGTGTGTGTGCGGTACGACGACGATCTCCGTGCTCACGCTGCTTCCCCTCCAATGGGCAGTCCATGCTGTACGGCGTAGCGGGCGGCGATCCGCTGGGCCGTCACGATGTCCTCCAGGGCGCCGCTCGCGCCCGTGAGCGGCGGCTTGCCATCGTTCACGAAAGCATGGAAGGCGGCGAGCTGTACCTCGAATGCCTCAGTCACGTCACGCCATTCGTTACGGCTCCCCGATCCGAAGACACCGGAGACCCCGGAGACCACGGTGAGCGTCGTGGGCGCGTTCATCAGGTAGGGCGAGGGGAAGACCAGCTCCAGCGAGCCCCGGTCGTGGTGGATGACGACGGTCTCGCGGTAGGCCGGATAATCCTCCAGGTAGTGCCAGCGGATCGCGAACCTGCCCGCGACCGGCAGCGGCCCGGAGATCTCGATGGACCCGGGCGCGGGCCCCCAGGCGTCAACGTACGAAATTTCGGCAGGCGACCCGGTAAAGCGCCTCAAGAGCGACAAATCGTGGCAGATCGAGCCGAGCGATACCCCGTACACATTCCGTACCACGTCCGTGGCCGTCTCCCCCAGCGCCCGCGAGACGAGCGCCCGCTCAGCCCCCCGCAGCGAGCCGAGCAGCTCCGGGTCCACGTCGCGCGCCTGCGTCAGGTTCGCGAAAGCCAGCTGCGACTCCCCGCTCGGGTGCAGCACGGTCACCTCGACCGACCTGACCGCCTCCGGGCCGCCCAGCTCGGCCAGCAGCTCCTCGGCCCGGCGCACGGCCGGGTCGTACTGCTTCATGTAGCCGACCATCAGCCGCCCCTCGGGCAGCGCCGCCACCTCCGCCCTGGTCAGCGCGAGCGGCTTCTCGCACAGCACGGCGTACCCGGCGGCCAGCGCCTGGCGCACGGCCTCGCCGTGCGAGCCGGAGAACAGCATGACGACCGCGTCGAAACCGCCGTCGGCGAGCAGCTCCGCCAGCTCCGTGTACCGCCTGGCCGTGCCCAGCCGGTCGCCCACGGCGTCGGCGAGCGTGCGCGACAGGTCACAGACGGCCGTCACCTCGAACAGGTCGCGGCGCCTGGACAGCAGCGGCACGTAGACCGCCTGCGTGACGGCGCCGCACCCCACAAGAGCGAGTTTCACAGTCCCAAGTCCTTCAGCTTCTGGCGGTTGGCGGCCTGGTCGGCGATGTTCTGGGCGACGGTGCGGCGGCCGGGCAGGGTGTCCTGCTCGATGATGATCCAGCCCGCGTAGCCGATGTCGTCGAGCGTGCGGATCACCGCGGGCAGGTCCAGCTCACCCTCGCCGAGCCGGGCGAACCCGCCGCGGCCCATGAGCTCACGCAGGTCGGAGCCGTCGGCGAGGGCGGCGGCCAGGATCTTGGTGTCGCCGTCCTTGATGTGGACGTGCCCGACCCTGCCCGACCACTCGCGCAGCGCGGTCACGGGGTCTCCCCCGGCCAGCAGCAGGTGCCCGGTGTCGAGGCAGAGCTGCACGTCGGTCAGCTCCAGCAGCCGCTCCACGTCCTCCGGCGTCTCGACGAAGGTGCCGAGGTGGTGGTGGAAGGCGGGCTCGAACCCGCGCTCGCGGCACCGGCCGGCCGCCTCCTGCACGCGGGCGGCGAAGGCGGGCCACTCGGACGCGGGCAGCCCAGGAGCGCTCCCGCCCGGCCGCGCGAACCGCTCGGCCGTCCCCGGGCAGGCCAGCGTGGGCCGCGGTCCGAGCCCTTCCGGCGCCTGGGGCGCGGCGGCGAACACCTCCAGCGCGGCCTCCAGCGCGGGCAGCCCGTACGCGAACGCCTCAGCGTCCTCGAAACGCAGGTCCACCCAGCCGCCCGCGAGCAGCAGGCCGTTCGCCGCCAGGCGGCCGGCCAGCTCGGAGCCGGTGCCCAGGTAGCCGATCGGCCCGGAGTCGATGCCCTCGTAGCCGGCCTCGGACAGCGCGCGGACCATCTCGTCCGCGCTCAGGGGCGGCGGCGCGTCGCTGAGCTCGAACACGCCGAAGCTCACGGGGGCGTTGGCGACTTTCCTCACGCGAGTGCTCATGGCTTGACTCCGTTCCTCAGCGGCTCGCTCGCCCGGATGCTCACTCGCATAGGGCGATGACCTCGTTCTCGTACGTCTCCAGCCGGTGCCGTCCCGCCCCGGCGCGCAGCAGCACACGCGTGCCGCGCACCACCTGCCGCTCGCCGTCCGGCCGGACCAGCACGAGGCCGTCGGCGTCCAGCGCCAGCAGCTCGTCACCCAGCCTGACCAGCAGCGGCCCGTCGGGGTCCGTGGAGACGGCGGTGCGCCCGGCCCGCACGCCGTCCAGCACCGCGCTCGTGTCCTCGGCCAGCACCCAGGTCGTGGGCGACCCGGGCAGCCCGTCGGAGCCGGAGCGGTGGAAGTCGCTGCCGCCGATCGCGATCACATCGTCCCGCCAGGCGTCGGCCCAGGCCAGCGGCGCGCCCCAGCGGCGGTCCCACCAGCCGGAGCTCCAGACCTCGGCGACCCGGGGCCGGCGGCTGATCGGCAGCAGCCAGGCGCAGTCGCCGCCGAGCGGGTGGTTGATGGAGATCAGGCCGCCCGCGCGCTCGGCGTGCTCGGCCCACGAGTCCGCGGGCCGGCGGAAGTCCACCCAGCCGACCTCGCCGAACACGTTCGCGTGGCCCCGGTCGGTGGTGACCTCCTGGCCGGGGATGAGCGTGATGTCGCGTCCGATCTTCGCCAGGTGGGGATGGTGGCTGACTGTGTTGTGGTCGGTGACGGCCAGGAAGTCGAGCCCGCGCCCGTGGGCCAGCTCGGCCAGCTCGGCGATGGTCAGGCTGCCGTCGCTGTGCACGGTGTGGGCGTGGAAGTCCCCGGCGAACCACCGCAGGCCGTCCACATCGGGCAGGTCGCGGCGCGGCGGTCGCTCCCCGTGCGGCGGCTCGGCGACGACCGGCTCCGGCGGCGCGACGGTCTCCGTCGTGATCTCCAGCGTGTAGTCGAGCCCCTGCGGCGGGATCCGGTGCAGGCGCAGCCACACGTGCCAGGTGCCCGATTCGGGCTCGCCCGGCAGGTAGCCGGGGGTCGCCCAGTCCGCGGTGATCGTGTACTCGTCGCGCGCGCCGCCCGACCAGCCGCGGAACCCGTCCGGCGCGCCGCACCCGAGGTCGATCACGCCCTGCGACCTGTCGTACGCCAGCTTGACGGTCACGGCCGCGGCGCCCGCGGGCACCTCGAACGGGACCTCCCGCAGGATCCGCTCCAGCCGGTCGTCCAGACTCCAGCGGCTCACACCAGCTCTCCGTCCCGGTAGACCAGGGCACGGTCACGCCTGGGCAGCGCGAAGCCCTCGTCGCCGATCCCGGGCTCGCTGCCCTCGGGCACGACGGCCTGCACGCTCACGTCGTTGACGTCGAGCGTCACCAGGTGGGACGCGCCCAGGTTCTCCATGATGACCACCTTCCCGCCCAGCGCGCCCTCCGCGGGCTCGGCGGAGTAGGCCATGTACTCGGGCCGCACGCCGTACACGATCCGCTCCCCGTCGGACAGCCGTCCCTCGGCCGAGGCCGGGACGGCGACCTTGCACCCTGCCACGTCCAGCGTGTCACCTCGTACGGCCCCGTCCAGCAGGTTCATGGGCGTCGAGCCGATGAACCCGGCCACGAACGTGTTCGCGGGCCGCTGGAACACCTCGGCCGGTGTACCGATCTGCCGGATGTGCCCGGCCTCCATGACGGCCATCCTGTCGGCCATGGCCAGCGCCTCCGCCTGGTCGTGCGTGACGAAGACGGTGGTGACGCCCAGCTCGCGCTGGAGCTTCTTCAGGAACGTACGCGCTTCGAGCCGGAGCCTGGCGTCCAGGTTGGACAGCGGCTCGTCGAACAGGAACGCCTGCGCCTGCGTGGCCATCACCCTGGCCAGGGCCACCCGCTGCTGCTGCCCGCCGGAGAGCTGGCCGGGCCGCCGGTCCATGAGCTGGTCGAGCCCCAGCCGCGTCCCCACCTCCAGGGCCTTGTCGCGGCGCGCCCCCTTGGCGACCTTCTTGATCCGCAGCGGGTAGGCGATGTTGTCCGTGACGTCCATGTGCGGGAACAACGCGTAGTCCTGGAAGACCATCGCGATGTCCCGGCCGCCCGGCTGCACCCCGGTCACGTCGCGGCCGCCGATCACCACGGACCCGCCCGTGGCGGTCTCCAGCCCGGCGATCGTGCGCAGCAGCGTGGTCTTGCCGCAGCCGGAGGGGCCGAGCAGGGCGAAGAACTCGCCGTCGGGTACGGCCAGGTCGAGCGCGTCGAGGGCTTTCACCCCGCCGGGATAGACCTTGGTCAGCCCGCGTAGTTCGATGGCGGCCATTAACGCTTGATCCCTCCGTGGAAGCGGAAGCCATACTTCTTGCTGACGAACAGGTACATGAGCACCACGGGAACCGAGTAGAGCAGGCCGAACGTGGACAGCATGCTGAGGTTGGCCTGGCCGCCCTCGGTGTACAGCGTGTACGTGATCACCGCCGCCGGCTGCTTCTCGACGTCGCTCAGCAGCAGGTACGGCATCAGGAAGTTCCCCCACACGTTGGCCACGGCCCAGACCCCGATCGTGGCCAGCCCTGGGCGTACCAGGGGCACCACCACGTGCCGCACGATCTGCAGCGGCGTGGCCCCGAACACCCTGGCCGACTCCTCATAGGACTGCGGCGTGGAGTCCATGAAGTCCTTCAGCATGAAGATCGCCGCGGGCAGCAGGCCGCCGGTCAGGATGAGGATCACGCCGAGCTGCGAGTCGATGAGGTTCAGCTCCACCGCGAGCTGGAACAACGGCACCATGGCCGCCGTCCCCGTGATGATCGACGACAGCAGCAGCAACGCGTACAACAGGGCGTCCCGGCCGGGCAGCCGCACCCGGCTCAGCGCGTACGCGGCCAGCGCCGCCAGCGCCACCACCAGCACGGCCGTCCCCACCGACAGCACCACCGAGTTCCACAGCGACGGCAGCGCGTACGGGTGATCCAGGACCGCCAGGAAGTTGTCCAAGGTGAAGTCGGGCACCGAGACCTCGTAGGTGGGGTCCGAGGTGAACGGCGCCGTCACCAGCCACAGCAGCGGGATCGTGAAGAAGGCCAGCAGCACCGCGATCAGCGTGTAGAAGCCGATCCGGCCCAGGACGAAGCGCGTCATTTCTTGCTCCGGAGCAGCCGCAGGTAGAACACCGCCACGACCAGGTTGATCAACAGGATGATCGTGGACACGGCCGCGCCGTAGCCCAGCTCGCCGCTCTGCAGCGCCACCTTGTACACGTGCACGGCCAGCACCTCGGACTTGCCGTCGGGGCCGCCCGCGGTGAGCAGGAAGGGGGTGAAGTCGTTGAACGTCCACAGGCTGATGAGCAGCAGGTTCGTCAGGATGTGGCCGCGGATGTGCGGGAAGACCACGTCCCTGAGCTGCTGCCAGCCGGAGGCCCCGGCCAGGCGGGCGCTCTCCAGGTGGGAGGGCGGCACGTTCCCGAGCGCGGCGCCGTACAACATCATCGAGAACGCGGTGCCGCGCCAGGTGTTGAACACGACGATCGACAGCATGGGGTGGTCCAGCAGCCAGGCGAAGCCGGGGATGCCGAGCAGCGCGTTGAGCGTGCCGCCGTCGCGGTCGAGCAGCGCCACCCACAGGAACGACACCACGGCGCTCGGCAGGATCCAGGCCAGGATGACCAGGCCCTCCACCAGCCGCTTCAGCGGGCCGCGCCGGTCGCGCAGCAGCCACGCGATGGTGAAGCCGAGCCCGACCTGGCCGATGACGGCCGAGCCGAGCACGAACTGCGTGGTCAGCCAGGTCGAGCTCCAGAATTCGGGGTTCGACACCGCGCCGAGGAGGTTGTCCAGCCCGACGAACTGCGGCTCCGCGGCGGCGGCCCCGGTCAGCCGGTAGTTGGTGAGCCCGAGATAGAGCACCCACAGCGCGGGGAAGACCAGGAAGATCGCGATGAGCAGCAGGGCGGGCGCGGCGAAGGCCCCGGCCCGCAGCCTGCCCAGGCCCGCCGCGTCCGAGCTGTAGCGGCGGGCGGGCCCGGCCTCTCCGGCCGACTCGGGGGCCTCAGGAGGCGATATTGCCTGCGCCACCGGCGATTCCTTCGAGCTTCTTCTGATAGTCGGCCGCCGCCTGGTCGGGCGCGGTGCCGCCCACGACCGCGGCGGTCGCCTCCTGCAGCGCCACCGACACCTGCGGGTAGAGCGCGACCGGCGGCCGGTAGGCCGTCAGCGGCAGCACCTTCTCCGAGATGAACGTCAGCAGCGGCTCACCGGCGAGGATCTCCTTGTTGACGTCGGTACGCGGCGTCACGCGGACGTTGCCGTCCTTGGTCTCCTCCTTCAGCGCCTCGGGCGAGAGCGTGAAGGCCGCCAGCTCGAAGGCCTCCTTCGGGTGCTTGCTGTTGGGGTTCACGGTACGCAGGGCGCCGCCGGACATGCTGACGAAGTCCTGGCCGCGCAGGCCCTTGCCGGGCTCCATGGCCGGGATCATGGCGTAGCCGACGACCTGGTCACGGTCGTCCATCTTGGCCACGCCCTCCTTGGGGTTGACCACGCCGCGCCAGAAGTAGTCGCCCTCCATCAGGATGCCGATCTTGCCCTGGGCGAACTGCTGGAACGACTTGTCGCGCCCCTTGGCCTCCTGCTGCAGCTTGGGATCGCCGAGGCCACCGCCGTAGATCTTCTGGTAGAAGCCGAGCGCGTCCTTCAGCGGCTGCGCGGCGCCGGTCCACTTGCCGTCCTTCTGCACCTCGCCGCCCGCGCCCGCGAGCAGCGGCAGCACGCCCTGCATCGCGGTGGCCTCGCCCATCGCGGTGCCGGCGTTGATCTGGATCGGCACGGGCACGCCCGAGGACTTCAGCTTGGTCCCGGCGTCGAGGATCTCCTGCCAGCTCTTCGGCTGCCAGTCGGCGGGGAGCCCGGCCTTCTGGAAGAGCGTCTTGTTGAAGTAGAGGACCCGGCCGTCGGTGCCGACGGGCAGGGCGTACTTCTTACCGTTGAACTCCGTCATGCCCTGGACGGCCTCAGGGATCTGGGACCAGCCGTCCCAGCTCTCGGCCTCGGCCCCGATCAGGTCCGGCAGAGGCTTGAGATAGCCCGCCTCGGCGAACTCGCCGGCCCAGATGCCGTCGATGTCGATCACGTCCGCGCCCTTGCCTGACTTGAGGTCGAGGGAGAGCTTGGTCTTGTACTGTTCGTCGTCGACGCCGCTGGGGACGAACTTGACCGTGACGTTCTTGCCCTTCGCCTTCTGCGCCGCCTCGAACTTGGGAATCACCCAGTTCGCGATGAAGTTCGCGGCGGCGGCGTTCTTGCCGCCCGCGATGGCGTTCTGGGCGATCGTCAGCTCGATGGCGTCGCCGCCACCCCCGCCGGACGACTGGCCGCAGGCGGCGAGCCCCAGCCCGGCCGCGGCGAGGACCGCGACCACACCCATAGACCGTTTCCGCAAAGCCATGCAAACCCTCCGACGTGTCCTTAAAGGGGAGGAGCCAGTGGCCAATATGTCATGACATTCATATGACGTAAAGGCCCGGCCATAATAGGTAACATAGCGGACATCCGAATGTCATGACAATATGCCATAGTGTGGAAGTTAGCCCTGGAGGTGCTTTGTACGATCTGATCACGATCGGCCGCTGCGGCGTCGACGTCTACCCGCTGCAGACCGGCGTCGGCCTGGCCGACGTCGAGACCTTCGGCAAGTTCCTCGGTGGCAGCCCGACGAACGTCGCCGTGGCCGCGGCACGGCACGGGCTGCGCTCCGCGGTGATCACGGGCGTGGGGGCCGACCCCTTCGGCGAGTTCGTCAGGCGCGCGATCCGCGGGTTCGGTGTGGACGACGCCTACGTGAGCACCGTCGAAGGGCCGCCGACGCCCGTCACGTTCTGCGAGATCTTCCCTCCCGACCATTTCCCGCTCTACTTCTACCGCGGCGAGCACCCGCCCGATCTGCAGATCACGCCCTCACTCCTGGACCTGGAGGCCATCGGCGCGGCGAGCGTGTTCTGGTTCTCGCTGACCGGCCTGAGCCAGGAGCCCAGCGCCGCCGCCCACGCCGCGGCCCTTTCCGCGCGGAAGACCGGCTGGACGGTGTTCGACCTGGACTGGCGGCCGATGCTGTGGGAGTCGCCCGAGGCGGCCCAGGCCGCCGTGCGCGGGGCGCTGCCGTACGCGAACGTGGCCGTCGGCAACCTGGACGAGGTGGAGACCGCGGTCGGCGTACGCGATCCGGAGGCCGCCGCCCAGGCGCTGCTGGACGCGGGCGTCCAGGTGGCCATCGTGAAAATGGGCCCTGAAGGGGTTTTCGCGCGTACCTCTGAGGAGAGCGCCTTGGTGGAGCCGGTGGAGGTGAAGGTGGTCAACGGGATCGGAGCGGGCGACGCGTTCGGCGGCGCGATCTGCCTCGGGCTGCTGCGCGGCTGGCCCCTGGAGCGCACGATCCGCTTCGCCAACGCGGCGGGCGCGTTCGTCGCCGCCCGCCTGGCCTGCGCCGATGCCATGCCGTCCACGGCGGAGGTCGAGGACCTGCTGAACGGAGTGCGTTCTTGACTGACATGACGCTGCCCAGGACCACCGGTTACGAGCGGCTCACCCACATCCGCGCCACCAGGCCGGAGGAGATCGCCGCGGCCGCGGCGCGACGCGAGCGGCGCGGGCTGCCGGTCGAGGGCGAGCGGCTGCTGATCATCGCCGCCGACCATCCCGCGCGCGGCTCGCTGGGCGTCCGCGACCGGCCGCTGGCCATGGCCAGCCGCACCGACCTGCTCGACCGGCTCCAGGCGGCGCTGGCCAGGCCGGGCGTGGACGGCATCCTGGCCGCGCCGGACGTGCTGGAGGACCTGCTGCTGCTGGGCGCGCTCGAAGGCAAGCTGGCCTTCGGCTCCATGAACAGGGGCGGCCTGCAGGGCTCGGTGTTCGAGCTGGACGACCGCTTCACCGGCTTCGACGCGGCCTCGATCGACGCGATGCGGCTGGACGGCGGCAAGATGCTCTGCCGCATCGACCCCGGCGACCACGCGACGGTGGCCACGCTCGAGTCGTGCGCCCGCGCGGTCACGGACCTGGCCCGCCGTCGGCTGGTGGCCATGGTGGAGCCGTTCTGGTCGCAGCGCTCGGAGTCGGGGGCGGTGCGCAACGACCTGTCCCCCGAGGCGGTGATCCGGTCGATCAGCATCGCCCAGGCGCTCGGCGTCACCTCGGCCTACACCTGGCTCAAGATCCCCGCCGTGCCGGAGATGGAGCGGGTGATGGCCGCCACCACGCTGCCCGCCCTGCTGCTCGGCGGCGACCCGCCCGACATCGACGCCGCCTTCGCCGACTGGCACCGCGCGCTGAGCCTGCCGGGCGTGCGGGGGCTCGTCGTCGGGCGCGCCCTGCTCTACCCTCCGGACGACGACGTGGCAACCGCCGTAGACGGCGCCGCCGCCCTGGTTCGAGAGGTCCGCGCATGACACACCTTCCGTACGGCAAGGCCGCCAACGCCCCCTGGGCGGTCGAGATCACGCCCTCCCTGGCCGGCTGGACGTACTCGGGGCTGCGGGTCGTGGACCTGGCCGGTGAGCCGGTGTCGTTCCTGACGGGCGAGGAAGAGGTGCTCGTCCTGCCGCTGGCGGGGTCGTGCTCGGTCACGCTGCCCGGAGCGACGTACGAGCTGGCGGGCCGCGCGTCGGTCTTCGACGGCCCCTCCGATTTCGCCTATATCCCGATTTCTACGCAGGTGACCCTGGAGGGGACCGGCCGGATCGCGCTGCCCTCGGCCCGCGCCACCCGTGCCCTGCCGCCCCGCCACGTCACCGCCGCCGAGGTCCCCGTCGAGTTCAGGGGCGCCGGCCAGGCCAGCCGCCAGGTGAACAACTTCTGCGCCCCCGGCGTCTTCGAGTGCGACAAGCTCATGGCCGTGGAGGTCCTCACGCCGGGCGGCAACTGGTCCTCCTATCCGCCGCACAAGCACGACACCCCCAACCCGGGCGAGGCCGTGCTGGAGGAGATCTACTACTTCGAGGTGGCCGCCCAGGGCCTCGGCTACCAGCGCGTCTACTCCTCGGAAGGCGGCCAGATCGACACCCTGGCCGAGGTCTCCTCGGGTGACGTGGTCCTGGTCCCGTACGGTTACCACGGCCCGTCCATGGCCGCGCCCGGCTACGACCTCTACTACCTGAACGTGCTGGCGGGCCCGGCGGAGCAGCGTTCGATGGCGTTCTGCGACGATCCCCGCCACGCCTGGATCCGCTCCTCCTGGGAAGACCAGCCCACCGACCCCAGACTGCCGTTCGGGAGGACATCATGACCCGGTTGACCGTCGCCCAGGCCGTCGTGCGCTTCCTGGCCGGCCAGTGGACCGAGCGCGACGGCGTGGAGCACCGGCTCATCGGCGGCTGCTGCGGCATCTTCGGCCACGGCAACGTCGCCGGGCTCGGCCAGGCGCTGGCCACCTCGACGGAGGACCTGCCCTACCACCTGAGCCGCAACGAACAGGCGATGGTGCACACCGCCGCCGCCTACGCCCGGGCCAGCAACCGGCTGTCCACCCTGGCCTGCACCACCTCGATCGGCCCCGGCGCGACCAACATGATCACGGGTGCGGCGGGCGCGACGATCAACCGGCTGCCCGTGCTGCTGCTGCCCGGCGACATCTTCTCCACCCGCGTGGCCGGCCCCGTGCTCCAGGAGCTGGAGGACCAGCGCTCCTACGACATCTCCGTCAACGACTGCTTCAAGCCGGTCTCCCGCTTCTGGGACCGGATCAACCGTCCCGAGCAGCTCCCGTCCGCGCTCCTGGCCGCCATGCGGGTGCTCACCGACCCGGCCGAGACCGGCGCGGTGACGCTGGCGCTGCCGCAGGACGTGCAGGCGGAGGCGTTCGACTGGCCGGACGAGCTGTTCGCGCACCGCGTCTGGCACATTCCCCGTCCGCGCCCCGAGCGGGCGGCCCTGACCAGGGCCGCCGAGCTGATCAGGTCGGCGGCCCGCCCGCTGATCGTCGCGGGCGGCGGGACCATCTACGGCGAGGCCACCGAGCAGCTCAGGATCTTCGCCGAGACGCACGGCGTCCCGGTGGCCGAGACGCAGGCGGGCAAGGGCGCGCTGCCCCACGGGCACCCGCTCGCCGTCGGCGCGATCGGCGCCACCGGCACCACGGCCGCCAACGCGCTGGCCCGCGAGGCCGACGTGATCATCGGCGTCGGCACCCGCTACAGCGACTTCACCACGGCCTCCAGGACCATCTTCGCGCCCGACGCCCGGTTCGCGAACATCAACGTCACCGGCTTCGACGCCGCCAAGCTGTCCGGCCTGCAACTGGTCGCCGACGCCCGCGAGGCGCTGGCGGACCTGAGCGAGGCGTGCGCGGGCTGGGGCACACCGGCCGCCTACCGCGAGCGGGCCGCCGAGCTGACCGGGGTCTGGGACGCGGCCGTGGACACGGCGTACGGGCTCGACGGCTCGCCGCTGCCGCAGTCCGCGGTGATCGGCGCGGTCAACGCGGCAGCGGGCGCCGACGGCGTGGTCGTGTGCGCGGCCGGGTCGATGCCCGGCGACCTGCACAAACTGTGGCGGCCGAGCGGCCCGGGCAGCTACCACGTCGAGTACGGCTACTCGTGCATGGGCTATGAGATCGCCGGCGGCCTGGGGGTCAAGATGGCCGCCCCTGAGCGCGAGGTGTTCGTCATGGTGGGCGACGGCTCGTACCTGATGATGGCCCAGGAGCTGGTGACGGCGTTCTCCGAAGGGATCAAGCTGGTCGTCGTCCTGGTGGACAACTCGGGCTTCGCCTCCATCGGCCGCCTGTCGGAGAGCGTCGGCGCCGAGCGGCTCGGGACCGCGTACCGGCATCGTGACGGCGGGCCGCTGCCGGTGGACCTGGCCGCCAACGCGGCCAGCCTCGGCGCGTCCGTGCTGCGCCCCGAGTCGATCTCGGAGCTGCGCAAGGCGCTCGACACGGCCCGCACGGCCAGGGAGACCACGGTGATCTACGTGCGCACCGACCCCATGGCCGACGACGCGCCCTCCTCCGAGGCGTGGTGGGACGTGCCCGTGGCCCAGGTGGGCACGACGAGCGCGACCTACGCGGCGCGGGAGACGTACGAGGCGAACAAGCGCTCGCAGCGTCCGCACCTCAGCCCGCCCGGCTGATCAGGGTTGCCGCCGATCACCTGTGGGAACCCCTCTGACCAGGCATGATCTGGGGGGATCGGATGAGACCGTGGCGGGTGGTCGGCTGGGTCGCGGTCATCGCGGTGGCCCTGTTCTGCCTCTACCACGTGTGGACGGTGGCCATCTCCCTCGTCATCGGCGTGTTCATCACGGCGCTGCTGCTGCCACCGGCCCACTGGCTGCGCTCGCGCGGGCTGAACCGCGCGGCGGCCACCGCGATCGTCTTCACGGCCGGCCTCCTGCTGGCCGCGGCGCTGATCGCGCTGCTGGTGCCGCCCACCGTGAACAGCCTGGCCGAGCTGCGCTCCAGCGTCGGCAAGGTGCTCGACGACCTGCACAACCTGACCGCCAGGT
Source organism: Nonomuraea rosea (assembly GCF_039539705.1). Taxonomy (NCBI): domain Bacteria; kingdom Bacillati; phylum Actinomycetota; class Actinomycetes; order Streptosporangiales; family Streptosporangiaceae; genus Nonomuraea; species Nonomuraea rosea. The sequence goes on from NZ_BAABDQ010000028.1 coordinate 79,645, forward strand.
TCGGGCTCGACGACCAGCAGCTCGTCGCGCAGGCCAGGGACTACCTGGCCGGCCAGGGCCGGCAGATCACCAGCGGGGCCCTGGCCGGGGTCAGGACGGTCGGCGAGATCGTGGTCGGGGCCGTGCTGGCGGTCATCCTGTCGATCTACTTCGTGCACGGCGGCGACCGGCTCTTCCGCTGGCTCGTGGACCTCGCGCCCGTCGCGGCCAGGGCGCGCATCTCCGAGGCCGGTCACCTGATCTACTCGGTGATCGGCCGCTACATCCGCGGGATCGCGATCGTGGGGGCGGTGGACGGGTTCTTCATCGGGATCGCGCTGTGGATCCTGGGGGTGCCGATCGCGCTGCCGCTGGCGGTGCTGACGTTCGTCGGCGCGTTCCTGCCGGTGGTGGGGGCGTTCATGGCCGGGCTGCTCGCGGCGGTGGTGGCACTCGTGGCCAAGGGCTGGCTGGTGGCGCTGATCGTGGTCGCGGTGACCGTGGCGGTGCAGCAGATCGAGGGGCACGTGCTCGCGCCGCAGATCTACGGCAAGGCGCTGGACCTGCCGGGGGCGGTGATCCTGGTCGCGATCACGGTGGGCAGCGTGGTCGCCGGCATCACCGGCGCCTTTCTCGCCGCGCCGGTGGCCTCGGTGATCGTCGCTCTGCTCCGCAGGACTCCCGGGACGGTCAGAGCATGAGCTCCAGCTCGTGCCCGGACTCCGGGACGGTCAGAGCGTGCGCTCCAGCTCCAGCTCGTGCCTGATCGGGATGCGTCGGACTCGGCCGGAATGCTCGGTTTGAGGGCTCGCGCCCGATCGACGCCGTGGCGGTGCAGGGCGATCAGGTCGAAGCCGCGCTCGCGTCCACCAGCTCGCACTTAGTGGCGCTGCTCCAGCACGTCCGCGATGCCTGCCAGGAAGGAGTCCACGTCCGCGATGAGGTAGCCCGACCTGATCAGCACGGTCGAGAACTTGGCCCCGCGCACGTCCTTGGCCGTCACGGGATAGTCGGTCGTGCCGCGCAGGGTGGCCACGATCCGGTCGAGGAAGGAGTCGATCTCGTCCTCGTTGTAGCCGGTGCCCATGCGGCCGGGACGGAAGGCCACCCGCTCGACGCGGGCCGCCTGGGTCTCGAACCACTCCTCGCGCAGCATGTCGCCGGTGGGCTCGGCCATGGCCAGGCGGATGGGCCGGTTGGCCAGGGTCTCCAGCGCCACCACGAACGCCTCCAGCGCGAAGTCGACCGCGGTCTCCTGGTAGCCGCCGCGTCTGGCGCGGAACGTGGCGCCGCGGACGTCGTCGGCGGTGACGGGCTCCATGGCGCGCGAGCCCCGGCCCAGGGTGGCCTCGATCCGCCCGATCAGGGCGTCGACCTCCATGGGGTCATAGCCTGAACGCATACCCATGACGCGCGGAAAGCGGTTCAAGCTCACTCCTTTTGAAACGTGCTGAGGGGTACCTCCATTGTGACGCCCTTTATCACGACCATGCGACCTGACGGCTAGCGTGGCAGCACCATGCGTCTGTCTCAAATCTCCTTCCGCTATCGAAAGCGTGATCCGTTCGTCATCCAGGAAGCCGATGCCCGGCTCGTCCCCGGCGACGTGATCGAGCTGACCGGGGCGAACGGGGCGGGCAAATCAACCCTGCTCCGCCTCCTGGCAGGTCTCGCCGAGCCGACGATCGGGACGATCGCCGACCGCCCGGCGGTCGTCGGCTTCGCCCCCGACCGCTTTCCCTCGGCCCAGCCGTTCACGGTGACGGCGTACCTGCGCCACATGGCCCGCGTACGCGGCGGAGCCCGCTGGGAGCCGTGGGCCGAGCGCCTGAACATGGGCCACCTCCTGGCCCTGCCGCTCGGCGAGCTGTCGAAGGGCAGCGCGCACAAGGTCGGCCTGACCCAGGCGCTGATGGCCGACCCGGGCCTGCTGATCCTGGACGAGCCGTTCGCCGGGCTCGACGCCGACACCCGCGACACGCTGCCCTCGATCGCCATGGAGATCGGGGCGCGGGGCGGCATCGTCATCGCCAGCGACCACCAGGGCGGCCTGCGCGGCCTGCCCGGGCTCCGCCAGTGGTCGATGGTCGACGGACGGCTCAAGGAGAGCTCAGAGGCCCTTCAGGAGCCGGAGACCGCCCCTCGGGCAGGAGGGCGCCAGGAAGCGGTCGTGGCGGTCACGTTACCCGCGGCCGAGCTGCCCCGCTTCCTCGCCAGGATGCGCGGCGAGGGCTACCGGGCCCGCGAGATCGAGGAGACCGGATGATCGCCCTGGCCGTCTTCCGCGTGGCCGCCTACATCCGTTCGCACCGCGTCTACCAGGCGCTCCTGCTCACCTTGGCGGTGCTCGCGATCGTGCACGGCAGCCGGGCCCCGAGAGGCGCTGAGGCCAGCGTGCTCACGGACGGCGCCATCCTGCTCATCCCCGTCCTGGCCTGGGCCGCCAGAAGCCTCCTCGACACCGAGCCCGACCGGCAGCGCGAGATGTCCGCGATCCAGGCGGGCGGCCGGGGCAAGGAGGTGGCCGCGGGGCTGATGGCGGCGTTCGCGGCGTGTGCCGTGATCGCGGCGCTCGGCCTGGGCTGGGCGCTGCTGCTCGGCGTGAGCCAGACGCCGCAGCCGGGCGTGCTGGCCGCCTCCCTCCTCCTGTACGGCGTGGCCGCGCTGACCGGAACCGTGCTGGGCGCCCTCACCAGCCGCGTGATCCTGCCGTCCCCGGCCGTGTCGATCATGGCCCTGCTCCTCGGCTTCATGGTGATGCTGCTGCTCAGCGCCTCGTCCCTGTACTGGCTCACCGTCCCGCTCATCCCGTGGATGAAGGCCGCGAACGACGGTCAGCTGCTCACCCAGGTCCCGCCGCTCGCCGCCATCTCGCTGGCCTGGTGCCTGGCGGGGCTGGCCGCCTATCTGTGGCGCCGGCGCAGGGTGTAGGTTAGTGAGCGCTCACCCACCCTTGAGGAGGCGTCGGTGAAACTCATCTGCATCGGTGACAGCATCACGCGCGGCCAAGTGAGTGCCGACTACGTGGCTCTGCTCCGGGCGCGGCTGCCCGGGGTGACCGTGCTCAACTCCGGCGTCAACTACGAGGTCTCGGCTCAGACGCTCAAGCGGCTCGACGACGTCATCGGGCAGGACCCGGACGTGGTGACCGTACTGATCGGGACGAACGACGCGAACTCCACGCTCAACCCGAAGCTCGCCAGGACGCTGCACAAGCGCTGGGGCCTTGCCACGCCTCCCAGCACCGCGGAGTACGCCGCGAACCTCACCGCCATCGCCAAGCGCCTCCAGGACGAGACGATGGCCAGGGTGGGGCTGCTCTCCCTGCCGGTCATCGGCGAGGATCTCGGCTCGGAGCCGGTACGGCGGGCCGCCTCGTACAGTGCGGTCGTCCGGGAGGTGGCGGCGGATCAGGGGGTGGCGTACCTGCCGCTCAACGAGCGGATGACCGCGTACTTGGAGGAGCAGGGCAGGACGCCCGGCACCCACTACCGGGCGGAGGGGCGGCTGGCCCAGACCGCGGCGATGCAGCACTTCCTGCTCGGCCGCCGCCTGGACGCCATCTCCAGGAGCCGCGGCCTGCAGCTCACCACGGACACCGTCCACCTGAACGGGCGGGGCGCCGCGATGGTCGCCGACCTGATCGAGGCGTTCTCCGCCCGCTCGATCGCCCCGCACTGACCTCCGGGGCCTCCCGCTCCTCGCCCGCTCGGCCTGGGGGCTGCCTGCTGCCCGCCCGATCCGGCGGGCTGCCCGCTACCCGCCCGAACTGGGAGGCTGCCCGTTGCGCGCCCGCTCGGCCTAGGGGCCTGCTTGTTACTCCGCGGCGGCGAGCTGGCCGCAGGCGCCGTCGATCTCGCGTCCGCGCGTGTCGCGGACCGTCACCGGCACGCCGTGGAGCTCCAGCCGCCGCACGAACGCCCGCTCGTCCTCCGGCCGCGACGCCGTCCACTTGGAGCCGGGCGTGGGGTTGAGCGGGATCAGGTTGACGTGCACCAGCTTGTTCTTGATCAGCTTGCCGAGCAGGTCGGCCCGCCACTCCTGGTCGTTGATGTCCTTGATCAGGGCGTACTCGATCGAGACCCGCCGCTTGGTCCTGGCCGCGTACGCCCAGGCGGCGTCGAGGACCTCCGAGACCTTCCACCGCGTGTTGATCGGCACCAGCGTGTCACGCAGCTCGTCGTCCGGCGCGTGCAGGGACAGCGCCAGCGTGACGGGCAGCCCCTCGTCGGCGAGCTTGCCGATGGCGGGCACGAGACCCACGGTGGACACGGTGACGCCGCGGGCGGAGATGCCCAGCCCGTCCGGCGCCGGCTCCACCATGCGGCGGACCGCGCCGATCACCTGCTTGTAGTTGGCCAGCGGCTCGCCCATCCCCATGAACACGACGTTGTTCACCCGGGCGGGCCCACCGGGCACCTCGCCGGCCGCCAGCGCGCGAGCGCCGGAGACGACCTGCTCGACGATCTCCGCGGTGGACATGTTGCGGGTCAGGCCCGCCTGTCCCGTGGCGCAGAACGGGCAGTTCATGCCGCAGCCGGCCTGTGACGACACGCAGATCGTGACGCGATCGGGATAACGCATCAGCACCGACTCGACCAGCGCCCCGTCGAACAGCCGCCACAGCGTCTTACGGGTGGTGCCGCCGTCGGTGGTCTGCTCCTTGACCGGCGTGAGCAGGCTGGGCAGCAGCGCGGAGAGCTTCTCACGAGAGGCCGCGGGCAGGTCCGTCATCGCGCCCACGTCGGTGGTGAGGCGCTCGAAGTAGTGGCGGGAGAGCTGGTCGGCGCGGAACGCCTTCTCGCCCAGCTCGGTCACCGCGGCCCGCCGGTCGGCCATCGACAGGTCGGCCAGATGCCGTGCGGGCTTGGCCCGCCGGGGCGCGACGAAGGTGAGCTGACCTGGGGGCTGGGACACGTTCCTGCCTTTGCTTGAAGGGTTGTGGACCAGGGTATTGAACGTTTGGATCGGAGGTGGCATTCCTGGTCACGCTGCGGCTCGCATCGGGCTCATCGCCCGATCTACAGTCATCTCGTATGGCGATTTTTCGGTCGGCATCAAGCGAGGGTGGCACCGAGGTCGTACTCGCCGCCGGTAATCCGTACGGCAGCCGGACGCTCGTCGTCGAGCGGGACGAGGACTCCTCGGTAGCTTACCTGTGCTCGCCCGACGGCACGGTCCACGGCGCCGTCTGGCTGGCCAACCATCGCCCGGCCCCGCCGGTGGTGGACCTGGCCAGGATCAACTCCGGGCTGCCGCCGCTGATGCCGCGGCCGAACACGCTGCATCCCGACGGCCGCAGGCCGCTCGGGCAGCTCAGCGCGCTGTGGTTCGAGGAGGGTGACGGGGTCGCCCTGTACGAGGACGACGACCTGCTGGCGGTCATCCCCGGCTGGGCCGACATGAGCAGGGGCATGCCCGGCTACGCGCGTGACGCGGTGGGCGAGTCGCCGTTCGCCTGGGCGCTGTCCGAGGCGCTCGAAGGGCTGCGTCCCCGTATCTCCAACGCCAGGTCCTACTGGCGCTGGCGGCATGGCGAGGGGTCGTGGCCGTCGTTCCAGCAGTTCGTGATGGGGCATCTGGATCGGGTGCTCGGTCCGGCCGGCCGCTACTGGGACGCCAGCGGCGAACGCCTGCCCACCGTCGGCATCACCGAACGCCCACCGCACGCCGAACGCGGCTTCAGCGTGGTGTCCACGGTCGGGATGAGCTGCCAGCGGATGCCCACGGTCGAGCAGTGGATCGACCAGCCGGGCGCGTACGCCAGGATCGAGCTGGCCGTCGCCACCATCGAGGACCCGAGGGACGCGGCGCTGCTGCTGGTGTGGCTGTCCCAATATCCGTGGCATTCGGTCACGTGGCTCGGCCACGGGCACACGGCGCGGTGGTATCACGAGCCGTCGACGTTCCCGCTGGGTCCCCAGTATTCAGGCGTCCTGATGCGCGCCGATCCTCCCGGCATGCCCGACATGTCAGGATTTGGCTTCGGTGGTGAGGCCGTACGGTGGCTCTGGCTGACCCCCGTCACCGCGGAGGCCATGGAGGCCCAGCCCCATTAGCGTTCGCCGCTAGAAGAACAAGGTCATCAGCAGCCACGCCGGGACCAGCGTCGTCACCAGCGAATCGAGCCGATCCATCAGCCCGCCATGCCCGGGCAGAATCGTGCCCAGGTCCTTGATGCCGAGATCCCGCTTGATCATCGACTCGATCAGGTCGCCCACGGTCGCCAGCACCGCCGCCAGCGCGCCGATCAGCGCGCCCTGCCAGATGTCCCCGTCCAGCAGCCACACCACCAGCCAGGCCCCGACCGCCGTGCACGCGACGACGGACCCGGCGAGCCCTTCCCAGGTCTTCTTCGGGCTGATGACCGTCATCTGGTGCCTGCCGAACAGCACTCCGGCGATGTAGCCGCCGATGTCGCTGGCCACGGTCACCGCGACGAAGATCAGCACCCGATGGTGGCCGTCGTCCTCCGTGAGCAGCAGCGCGACGAACGCGCTCAGCATCGCGGGATAGAACAGCGTGAACACCGACGCCGTCGCATCCCGTACGTAACCATCGGTGCCGTCGCTGAACATCCGCCAGATCAGCAGCACGAACGCGAAGATCGCGAACGCCGCGATCAGCCAGACCGGTCCGCCGAAGTAGGCGCCCGCCTGCATCCCCACCAGGCCCGCGAGCACCGGTATGGCGGGCACCTTGATGCCGCGGGTGCCGAACGCCTTGATCAGCTCGAGCACACCGACGCCCACGGCCGCCACCACGACCACAAGGAAAAGCTCCTTGATCGTGTAGAGCGAGCCGATGGTCAGTCCGCCCAGCACCACGCCGACCGCTATCGCGGCAGGCAGGTTCCTTCCGGTACGGCTGCCGCCGCTCGAGCTGGTGCCAGCCGTACGTTCTTCCACAGAGTTCTCCAAGAGCCACGGCCCCCACCGCCACGGCGAGGGCCGTAGAGCAGACCCGCTTCCTGCGGCGGCCCACTGAACGCGGTCCGCCGTGCGGCGCGCCGCTCAGACTTCGAGCAGCTCGGCTTCCTTGTGCTTGAGCAGCTCGTCGATCTTGGCGACGTGCTTCTGGGTGAGGTCGTCGAGCTCCTTCTCGGCCCGCCTGACCTCGTCCTCGCCCGCCTCGCCGTCCTTGATCATCTTGTCGAGGATCTCTTTGGCGGTGCGGCGGATGCTACGGATCGACACCTTGGCGTGCTCGCCCTTGTTCCTGGCGACCTTGATGTAGTCCTTGCGGCGCTCCTCGGACAGCTCCGGGAACGTCACGCGGATCACGTTGCCGTCGTCGGTCGGGTTGACGCCAAGGTCCGAGTCGCGGATGGCCCGCTCGATCGCGGTCATCGAGCTCTTGTCATAGGGCTGGATGAGCACCATGCGCGCCTCTGGCACGTGGAACGACGCCAACTGCTGGATCGGCGTCGGCGTGCCGTAGTACTCGGCATTGATCTTGTTGAACATCGAGGGGGTGACTCGGCCCGTACGGATGCTCGCGAAGTCCTCCTTCGCGACCGAGACGGCCTTGTCCATCTTGTCCTCGGCTTCGAGGAGGGTTTCGTCGATCACAGCGGCTCCCTGTCTTCTAGCTGGCGGGGTCGGGCTCGCTCCCTCATTTGCCTGCGGGACTCACCAGCGTGCCGATCTTCTCACCGCGGACCGCTCGCAGGATGTTGCCCTCGCCCATGAGGTCGAAGACCACGATGGGCAGATCGTTGTCCTTGCACAGGCTGATCGCGGTGGCGTCCATGACCGCGAGGTCTCGGAGCAGCACCTCGCCGTAGTCGAGGTGGTCGAACCTGACCGCATCCGGGTTCTTACGAGGGTCGGAGTCGTAGATCCCGTCCACTTGCGTGCCCTTGAGCAGCGCCTCGGCGCCGATCTCCAGGGCCCGCTGGGACGCCGCGGTGTCGGTGGAGAAGAACGGCGAGCCGAGCCCGGCGCCGAAGATGACCACGCGCCCCTTCTCGAGGTGCCTGATCGCGCGGCGCGGCAGGAACGGCTCAGCCACCTGCTGCATGGTGATGGCGGTCTGTACGCGTGTCTCCACGCCCCGCCGTTCGAGGAAGTCCTGGAGCGCCAGGCAGTTGATGACCGTGCCGAGCATGCCCATGTAGTCGGCTCTGGCCCGGTCTATGCCGCCCTGCGAGAGGGTCGCGCCGCGGAACATGTTGCCGCCCCCGACCACGACCGCGACCTGCACACCCTCTTTGACCGCCTCGGCGATCGAGTCGGCCAGGTGATCGACGACCACGGGATCGATGCCCAGCGGATCGCCACCGGCGAACGCCTCGCCTGACAGCTTCAACATCACCCGCTTCCATCTAAGCGGATTTTGCGGGTTATGAGGCGAAGAAGCCGCCGTCCGTGTGGATTCGTGGGTTGGCTCCCGGTGGTCCTGCACGGCGGCGGCCTCCTTCAATTCGGCGGATCGTTGAGCTGGCAGCTTGCCTAAGCCTAAGCCTGACCAACCTTGTAGCGGACAAAGCCCAGGACCTCTACGCCGTTCTCCTCGGCGTACTTGCCCACGCTCTTCTTGTTCTCCTTGACGAAGGCCTGCTGGAGAAGGGTGAAGTCCTTGTACCAGCCGTTGACGCGGCCCTCGACGATCTTCGCGATCGCCTGCTCGGGCTTGCCCTCGTCGCGGGTCATCTCCTCGAAGAGCTTGCGCTCCTTCTCGACGACCTCGGCGGGCACGGAGTCGGCCTTGAGGTACTGCGGCGCCATGGCCGCGGCGTGCTGCGCGATGTCCTTGGCGACGTCGGCGTTCGGCTTGTCGAGCTGGACCAGCACGCCGACCGCCGGCGGCAGCGCCGGGTCGGTCTTGTGCATGTAGGCGCCGATGTAGCCGCCCTCCAGCACCGCGAAGCGGCGGATCTCGATCTTCTCGCCGAGCGCGACGTTGGCCACGTCGAGGTGCTCCTTGACGGTTTGGCCGTCGAACGAGGACTCCAGCAGCGTCGCCACGTCGGCGGGCTTGGTGTCGAGCACGTGCGCGACGACCTGGCCGGCCAGCTCCTGGAAGCGCTCGCCCTTGGCCACGAAGTCCGTCTCGCAGTTGAGCTCGAGCAGCGCGGCAGCGGAGTCGCCGTCCTGCTTGAGCGCCACGAGGCCGTTGGAAGCGGTGCGGGCCTCGCGCTTGCCCACGTCCTTGGCGCCCTTGAGGCGCAGCAGCTCGATGGCGCGGTCGAAGTCGCCCTCGGACTCCTCCAGCGCCTTCTTGCAGTCCATCATGCCGGCAGCGGTGATCTCGCGAAGCCGCTTGACGTCGGCCATGTTCACGGAAGCCATTGCTCTTTTTCCTTGTGGGATTTCGTCGTGGATCGGGTGGGTGCCGGGCACCCGCCCTTGGTTGGTACGGCAGACGCGCGCCGTACGAGGAGCCGTGGTCTTGCTCTGGGCCCGGATCGGCCCGGCTTTGCTGCTGCTTCGATCGGCATACTGCCCAGCCTCGCCTCGGCCTACCACCTGAGCTTTGACCGGCCTCGCCCCCGAACCTCCGGGTGCGTCGACCTGGCCTGCCACCTCAGCCTGCTTGGCTGCCTGGCCTGCCTCAGTCTGCCTGGCCTGCCGCCTCAGCCTGGCGCCAAACCCCTGGCCTGCCGCCTCAGCTTGACACCGAACCCCTGGCCTGGCGACGACCGCGTGTCTCTCGCGGCCGACTTCGCCTGCCCAGGACGCTCAGCGCCTGGTGGTCCGCCATATTCAGCTGTTCAGCCGACCGGCTGCCGCACCATGCAACCACCCTTGCCGGATGCCTGCCTGGCGCCACAACCGCGCCGTGCCGGTTCGTTGCCTCACGATGCAGTTGCCCCTGCCGGAACGTTGCCCGATGAAGCGACTACGCCCTGCCGGGCCGCTGCCCGCACAACGCGACCACCTCGCCGGACGAGGCAACCGCCCTGCCGAGAGACGACACCCGAACCAGTCGCCGCCCCACCAGAGGCAACCACCGGAACCCGGTCGCCACCTCACCGGCGACAACCGACCGATCGCCACCTCGCCGGAGACAACCACCGAACCAGTCGCTACCCCGTCCGAGGCGACCGATCGAACCGATCGCCGCCTCGTCCGAGACACCGACCGACTGATCGCCGCCTCATCGGAGACAACCACCCGGACCAGTCGCCACCTCACCGGAGACAACCGCCTCGCCTTGACCTCACCGGCCATCTGCCCGGGCGTGGAGCGCGGTGCGGTCGAAGTGCCGCTCCGCGCCCTACCTCGCCCGGGCGAATGCCGTGTGCGGTGGCCCCGCGCTGCTCAGACAGCCAGACTTGCGGGCTCTTTGCGGGCTCAGGCCCGAGCCTCAGACTCGGGCCTCAGCTCTGCTCTCAGGCCTGCTTCTCGGTCTCGTCGCCGGCCTCAGCCTCGGGAGCGGCGCTCTCCTCAGCAGCAGCCTCGGGGGCAGCAGCCTCCGGAGCAACCTCAGCCTCAGCCTCAGCCTCGGGAGCCGCAACCTCAGCCTCGGGAGCAACCTCAGCCTCAGGGGCCGCAGCCTCAGCCTCAGCCTCGGGAGCCGCGGTCTCAGCGGCGGCCTGCTCGCCAGTGCCCTGCTCGATGAGCTCGCGCTCCCACTCGGCCAGCGGCTCGGCGGCGGCCGGCTTCTCGTCGCCACGAGCGGCGCCGGAGCGAGCCATCAGACCGGCGGCGACACCATCGGCGACGACCCTGGTCAGCAGGCCGACGGCGCGGATGGCGTCGTCGTTGCCCGGGATCGGGTAGTCGACCTCGTCAGGGTCGCAGTTGGTGTCGAGGATCGCGACGACAGGGATGCCAAGCTTCTTGGCCTCGCTGATCGCGATGTGCTCCTTCTTCGTGTCGACGATCCACACCGCGCTGGGCACGCGGCCCATGTCGCGGATGCCGCCGAGCGTGCGCTCGAGCTTGTCCTTCTCACGCCGGCGCATGAGGAGCTCCTTCTTGGTGAGCCCCGAGGCGGCGACGTTGTCGAAGTCGAGCTCCTCGAGCTCCTTCAGGCGCTGAAGCCTCTTGTGCACGGTGGAGAAGTTGGTGAGCATGCCACCCAGCCAACGCTGGTTGACGTACGGCATGCCAACGCGAGCGGCCTGCTCGGCGATGGCCTCCTGGGCCTGCTTCTTGGTGCCGATGAAAAGGATCGTGCCGCCGTGGGCGACGGTCTCCTTGACGAAGTCGTAGGCACGGTCGATGAACGACAGCGACTTCTGCAGGTCGATGATGTAAATGCCGTTGCGCTCGGTGAAGATGAAGCGCTTCATCTTCGGGTTCCAGCGCCGGGTCTGGTGCCCGAAGTGAACGCCGCTCTCGAGCAGCTGTCGCATGGTGACGACGGGGGCCATGTGCTGGTCCTCCAGGTCTTGGCGCCCTGCGGATGGGCGCGGTTCTCGGTTGTGCCGCGGCAGCGCGTTGTCTACCGCCCTGATGCCCCGAAACCGCTCCCGCCGGGCACAAGGCCCGGACCGATGGCGCGGTCCGCAATGGGGCATGCGAAGTCGGCCTGTGTCACAGGCCATCGAAAAGTCTACCTCCCACGCCGCCCCGGCCTGACCGTCTACGGTCAATCGGACATTCCGCCCGTCTGCCATCCCCCAAGCCCAGCGGCCCCAAGCCCAGCCACCCCGCCGCTTGACCCGCCCCGACCCACCTGCCGGACCCGCATCCGCGCTGAACCAACAGCCCCGCGGCCCGCCCCCCGGACCCCCGTACACACTCAACCAACAGCCCCGCGGCCCGCCCCCCGGACCCGCACTCAACCAACCACCCTCAGCCCATCCCGGACCCACGTCCCCGCTCAACCAACCACCCTGCGGCCATCCCCGGACCCACGTCCCCGCTCAACCAACCACCCTGCGGCCCGACCCCCCAGACTCGCATCCGCACTCAACCAACTACCTCATGCCCCCGACACCCGAACCTGCGTCCGCGTCGACCAACTCATCCACCCGAACGCCTCACCCTCCAGCGGAACTCCCCTCGCCAAAGGGCTCGCCCCCTCGGAAGGCCCAACCGTCGCACCACCCCTCGAACGGCTCGTTTACCGGCGGCCCCAGACAACTCCCAGGCGCCTCCCCAGGCAACCCACCACCCCACCCCCCGTCAGCCGGCTTCCCCCGGGCGGCTCAACTGCCTATTCGACGCGCAAGGCAGCCCCCGAGCCGAAAGGCCAGCATCACAACCCTCCTCAATCAGCCCGCATCGTGATCTTCGGTCGGCAACCCCGGCACCGGCCGCGCAACAGTCGGAAAGAGATTGATCTGCGCCTCAGCCATCCTGGCCCCACTCGGCGCCGCCTCCGCGCTCCGATGCCGCGCGAAATAGGGCTCGATCAGCTTCTCAATCGCGTCGTTGAGCTGCACCATCTCCTCAGCGTCAATCCTGATCCGGTGCCGGCTGAAGCGGGCGGCATCCCGCCATTCCGGAAGCTCCCTGTCGACATTGGACAGGGCCAGGTCCGCCTGCTCGTTCGCCTCCCGGCGAATCGCCGCCATCAACGAGACCTTGGCATCGCGCACGTCCGGCTGATCCTCGGGCTGCACCCCAACCCGGATCGGCACGTTCACGGACTGCCACAGCCGCTCCCTGCCATCCCCACGAGGCGGCGCGTCTTCGACGAATCCATACTTCGCCAGCATCCGCAGGTGATAGCTGGCCGCACTGGGCGTGATCCCCGCGATCTCCGCCACCTCCGTAGCGGTGGCACTGTCCTGGGTCCCCAGCCGGTCAAGAATCATCAGCCTCGCCGGGTGAGCCAGCGCCCGCATCGCCTTGGGGTCATCGAGCCAGTTGCCATCCCGCGTCATGTGCCAACGGTACCCGTCATCCGATATGAAGTGTTGCCTTCATAACTATGAAGGGATATCTTCATAGTTATGAAGCGTTCCTTTCACAACCGCCGGACCACGTCCAACCCACCTTCGGCCGCCCCGTCACCCTCCACCCACAGCACCCCTTCCGAAGCCTTCAGCCACGAGCCCGACCACCCGGTCGAGGCCTTCACCACAGCAGATCCTCAGCCGACCCCCCTCCGAAAGCAGCGCGACTACCGCTTGCTCTGGTCAGCCCGCACGATCTCGGTCACCGGCTCAGAGGTCTCCAAGCTCGCCATCCCCCTGACCGCGATCACCCTGTTGACCGCCTCTCCGTCCCAGATGGGATTGCTGACCGCGGCCGCCTCCGTGCCCGCCCTCTTGTTCGGTCTCCAGTCGGGCGCCATCGCCGACCGGCTCATCCGGCACCGCCCCCTGATGATCGCTTGCGAACTCGTCTCCTGCGCAGCCGCCGCGACAGTCCCCATTGCCTGGCTCCTCGGCCTCCTGAACGTTGCCTGGCTGATCATCGTGGCCCTGGTGATCGGCACAGCCGGAGTGCTGTTCAGAGCGGCCAACTTCCCTCACCTGGCAGCCGTCGTCCCCCCTGTACAGCGCACGGAGGCGATAGCCGGTTTCCACGCCTCCTACTCGGTAGCGTCCGTCAGCGGCCCCGGCCTGGCCGGCCTCCTGGTCCAGGTGCTCACCGCCCCGCTGGCCGTACTGGCGGAGGCGCTGTCGTTCCTGACCTCTGCCCTGTTGCTCCGTACGATCCGAACCCCCGAGAAGAACGAGCCAGCCGTCTCCCGGGGCATGTGGCGCGACGTCGTAGAAGGATTGAAGGCCAGCGTCACCCACCCCGTTCTCCGCGCGTTGCTGGGCGCAGGGGTAACGATCAATTTCTTCGCATCGGCGTACACGGCCGTCTACATGCTCTACATGGTGAACACGCTCAACATCCCCAAAGGCCTGATCGGCGTCCTCATCGCCCTGGGCGGCGCAGGCGGCCTGCTGGGCGCCTGGGTCACGTCCCGCCTGTCCAAGCGCTACGGCGAGAACCGCATCCTGCTCATCTCAGTGATCTTCTTCCCCGTGGAGATCCTCGCGGTGGGCCTGATCACCGGCCCTCTCTGGTGGAAGCTCTCCCTGCTCGCCCTCACCGGAACGATCACCGGCGCCGTCGTCGTAGCCTTCGCCACCTGCATGGGTGCCATCAATCTTCGCGAAACCTCCCCAGACCTCCGCGGCCGGGTGAACTCCACCATGACTTTCGCAGTCCAAGGCGTCCTGGCTCTCGGCAGCCTCGCAGGCGGCGTACTGGCCGAGTTCCTGGGCCTGCGCTCGGTAATCCTCATCTGCGCACTGGGCGTGGCCACGAGCGCAATCTGGATCTGGACCTCGCCCCTACGCCCAAACCGCCGCCCCACCACGCCGCCCCGAGAAGTCGCCGCCACCCACTCGGCTAAAGCACATTCCCTGAACGATTTGATCAACGTCAAGCGCCACGCCACGGTCTAACGCAACCGATCAGAAGCCACCCACACCCGCCACCAACCAGACTCAAGCGACACACAAATGTCCGAGAAACACGCAGCTGAAGCAGAGCGATACGCACTCCATAATGCCGGACCCGAACCCCCACCCAGCCCACCGCCGACCCCCTTATCCACAGGTCATGCACACAGCCCCTCCTCCCTCCACAGAATCCCGTTCACCACCCCGAGCCCCAACCCACCTCGGCCAAACTCGCGCCATGCACTCCCCCACCACCCCCAAGCCAACAGGCCTTCTACCCCCCTCTCGCCACACACCAGCCCGAACCACCCGCTCCCCTCACCACCAGCTTTCCGCAGCCGCCACCAAGGCCACCGCGGCAATAAGCCCAGAGTCCGCACACCCAACCCCACGCTCAATCCCCCCCCCCCCCCCCGCACCCTCAAAAGCCGTGACCACCACGGTCACCACCATCACGATCCTGCTCACCCCGATCCTGACCCTCACCGCCTCGGCTTTCGCCGTCCTGATCCTCGCCATCCCCACGCCCAGCGCAAGGGCCTCACCCGCGACCTGGCGCTGGCCGCTGGAAGGACAGCCGCGCATCCTCCGCCGGTTCACCCCGCCCCCGGAGCCCTGGCTCGCCGGCCACCGCGGCATCGACCTTGCCGCTCCCACCGCCACCACGGTCGTGTCCGCAGGCCAGGGCACAGTCCACTTCGCCGGCCCCGTGGCAGGCAAGGGCGTAGTCACCATCGACCATCCAGACGGCCTCCGCACGACCTACCTCCCGGTCGCAGCGTCCGTACGCCGAGGTCAGCCGGTCGCCCAAGGAGCCAAGCTGGGAGTCATAGAAGCCTCAGCTGAGCATTGCCAGGAGTCGTGTCTGCACTGGGGCCTGCTCCGCGACACCCTCTACCTAGACCCTCTGCTGCTCCTGGCCCGCGCCCGCATCCGCCTCCTCCCCTTCTGGCCGACGAGCACCACGAACACGTCGGACGCCCTCACCACCCGCGCGAGATCCCCTCTCACCACCGCTGACGCAAAATCTCCCGCGCTCCCCCAGACAGCCCTTCCCGGCACCCCCTCCCCGAGACTTCCCGCCCTCCCTCGCACAAGATCCATAGGACTCCCGCCCCACCAGCCCCTCGAACCCACGCCACCCGAGCCACCGTCCCAGGCCGCCGCAACCAACGCACCGTTCCTGACCCGCTCGGCCTCAACACCCACGGCCCCCGCCCTCGGCCTCGGCACCCTGCTAGGAACGACCCTCCTGATCCTTGTCCTCGCCCGACGTCGACGACGGCGCACCAGAACGAGTCAGGCCCCACCCCGAACAGGCCAGCACCGCAAACAGAGCCGCAGAAGAACCCGTAAACGCCGACCTACGTCCTCACCACCACCGTGGTAACCCATCGCCCAGCCCACGCCACCAGACCGCCCACCCGCCGCCCGACCACGCACCAACACCACCCACCGCAGAAGCGACCGCCCCGCGAGCCACCCACCGCACGAGCCATCCACCGTAGGAGCCCTTCACCGCACGAGCCCTTCACCGTAGGAGCCCGCCCCACAGGGAACGCTTCACCTGCAGAATTCCACTCGGCAGGAAACGCGTCACCGCAGAACCTCACCCGCCAGGAACGCTTCACCGAACAGACGGCTCAGCGCTCGATCGAACTTCACCGCGAGTCCCTGAACCAAGTTCAACCACCCATCTCTCGTGGACAGCATCCTCACCAGCCAAGAAGCTGCACCGAATCACCCTGGCCAGGCATGAGAAGAACGCCATTAGCCCGAGCTCTGCGGGGGCTGTCAAAGCCGGTAGACAGACCAGGGCACCGCCCTTGGCATCCAGCGACCGAGCCCCGAATCCCCGAACCCACCGTCGTACCAGCTCCTGCGTCATCGTCACCTGCCGGACCTCGCCCTGGCCTGCCCGAACCTGGCTGTTTGCACCGCAACGGCAACAGCAACATCAGTGCCGGCCCCGGCGTCATCGCCCCAGGGAGCGAGCACTTGGCCTCAGACCGTCTGCGGCCCGGCGGCTGGGGCTTTCGGCCACCACACCAGCAGGTGCATCGGGCAAGAGGTCACGCCCGGGGATGCGCCTGCCGATACGCGGCGCGGAGGCGCTCGATCGAGACGTGTGTATAGATCTGCGTGGTGTTCAAGGACGCATGGCCAAGCAGTTCCTGGACGCTGCGTAGATCCGCACCGCCCTCCAGCAGGTGAGTGGCCGCGGTGTGGCGCAACCCGTGCGGGCCCATGTCCGGCACTCCCTCCACCTGCGCCAGGCGCGCGTGTACCACTCGCCGGACGGTCCCCGCATCGATGCGGCCCCCGCGTACCCCCAGGAACAGCGCCGATCCCGAGCCCGCGCGCATCCACAGTGGCCGCCCATGGATGCACCACCTGTCCAGCGCTCGAAGGGCAGGCAGGCCGAACGGGACCGAACGCTCCTTACGCCCCTTGCCCAGGACCCGGATGACGTGCCGCTCCCGGTCAACGTCGTCGACGTCCAGCGAACACAGCTCGCTCACCCGCACACCTGTGGCATAGAGCAATTCGAGCAGGGCTTGATCACGCAGTTCTTTGGGCTCCCCCTCCGAAGGCGCATCCAGCACGGCCTGCGCCTGTTGCTGATCAAGTACGGCGGGCAGTGGACGAGGGGCCTTGGCACTTCCGAGCAGCAGCCCGGGGTTTGTCGGCAGCCAGCCGCGGCGATGGCAGTATGCGGTGAAGGTGCGAGCGCACGCGGTTCTGCGCGCCAGCGTGGCGCGGGACTTACCTGCCCCGTGCTGTTCGGCCAGCCACTCCCTCAGCGTTGCGATATCAAGCACTTCGAGCTGCCCGTCCAGATGGTCGAGCAGGGCGTTGACGTCAGATAGGTAGGCCCGGACCGTATGCGAAGAGAGATCGCGTTCGAGCCGGAGGTATCGCCCGAAGTCAGCCACTACCCCGTCTCTGTCCACAACGGCATTCTCGTCCACTCTCAAATATTCGCGCATGTCCGCCCTCTTGGTCGGGTCTGAGGCTTCCGCCGGCGCCGCATACTGGTCTCGCTTGTCCGGGTCTCGGCCTTCCATCACGGCTGTGTACATGCCCAGCTTCAGATCTTGTCCCGCCACCGCGCACTGGTCCAGGTCCCGGCCCTGCCGGACGACCGAGCGCTGGTCCGGGTCGTGGTCCAAGCACCGGCCCAGCTGCCCCACGACGGCGCACTGATCCGGGCTCGGGCCTCATCCCGCAACCGCGTACCAGTCCAGGCACCCGCCCCTGCTCCATGACCGTGCGCTGGTCCAGGTCGTGATCCAGGCCGCAGCCCTGCCCGACGACCGAGCGCTGGTCCGGATCGGGGCCATGCCTCGCAACCGCATACCAGCCCAGACTTGGGCCTTGCCCCGCAAACCGCGTACCGGTCCTGAGGTCGGGTCTTGCGCCGCTGAGGCGTCTGTGAACCAAGGTTTCGGTACGGAGGAGAGCGGTTGCGGGCGAGGCCCAAGCCCGGCCCAATGCGCGTGGTCGTGGGGCAGGACCAGGGCCTGGACCGTTACTCGGTTGCGGGAGGAGGCTCGAGCCCGGGCTGGTACGCGGTTGCGCCGCACCTGGGATCTCCACCATCCGCCCAAGTCTGACGCCTCGGGTGAAACGACGAGACTCGATCTGGCCTGCCTCTTTGGGTTCGGTCTTCGCCTCGCTGGTTATGCTCACGAAAATGCCCGAGCTTCGCTCTGACCGCTCGCTGCGTGGGTTGTGCGCTCGTACGGTGATCAGTCTCTGTACGCAGGGGCAGTTGAGCCGGCCTGGTCCGGGAGGTCGTCGTCCGGGAACGGGGGGTCTTGGGTGGGATCGACGTCTTCCCTCACGGGCGGAGGCTCCAGCACGGCGGATTCAGCGGCCCTTGGGTAGGAGGCTCGCTGTTTGCGGAGGCACCAGCCCTTCGCAGCTCGTTCTATGTAGCCGGCGGCGGCCAGGCCGCCCAGTGCGCTGAGCGTGGCATCGAGGCCCACGCCTGCCGCGACCGCGATCGAGGCAGGGCCGGCGCCTCCCCGGGCGGGGATCGCGTCTAGGACCCTCCTGGTCGGTTCGTTGAGCTTGTCTCGGGGCACCGCCGGGGATCGGGAATGCGAAGCCAGGTCGTCGCCTAGGACGCCGACGAGGTCGATCATTTCCTCTGGTGAGGTGATGCAGACTGCTTTGCGTTCGCGGAGAAGCTTGTGGCAGCCGGCTGACATGCCTGAGGTGACCGGGCCGGGGACCGCCCCAAGGTGCCTGTTCAGGGTCAGGGCGTGGGTGGCCGTGTTGAGGGCGCCGCTGCGTAGGGCGGCTTCGACTACCACGGTGCCTCGCGACAGGGCGGCTATCAGGCGGTTTCTTATGAGGAAGCGGGCTCGCGTGGGGTGGACGCCGGGTGGGCACTCGCTGATCACCAAGCCCTGCTCTCTGATCTCGGCGAAGAGCGTGTCGTGCCCGCTCGGGTAGCAGACGTCCACGCCGCAGGCCAGGACCGCCACCGTTGGCGAATCGGCGACCAGCGCTCCTCGGTGCGCCGCGCCGTCCACGCCGAACGCGCCTCCCGAGACAACGGTCCAGCCTGACTCACTGAGGCCGACGCCGAACTCGGCTGCGGCATGCACGCCATACGCCGTTGCGGCGCGGGCACCCACTACCGCCACGGACTTGAGGCAGGCGAAGCGGAGGTCTGCCGTGCCGTGAAGCCACAATCCGAGAGGGCGGCTCGTGCCTAGCTGGTTGAGTTGGCTGGGCCATTCGGGGGTGTCGGGGATGATGAGCCTGGCTCCGGATCTTTCTCCGGCCTCTAGATCTGCGGCTGGGTTGGCGGCCGATAGGCGGGCGTGCCAGGCATTCAGGCGGGCGGTCAGGTCCCGTGGGCGATCCTCCTGGTCTTCCGTGAGTTGGACGTCTGGAGGCAGGGTCCGGGTGCGGATCGCCTCGACTACCCAGGGGGCGCCATGTTGCGCGACAAGATGGCCCATGATCGTGTCGCCTACGTCGGCGGCTCTCATGAGAGCGGCTCTGGCCTCGCGGTCGGCGCTGGTCGACACAGTGACCGTGGAAGCCGTAGGAGCTGTAGGAGCTGCGTGGGTCACGCCTTCTTGGACTTGAGCTCGGGCTTGGGTCCGGCCTGGGGCTTGCGCTTGGCCTTGGGAGTGGCCTGGCGCCTGGGCTTGGACTTGGGATTGAGCTTGGGATTGAGCTCGGACGCAGGCTTGGCCTTGAGCTTCGGGTTCGGGTTCGGGTTCGGGTTCGGGTTCGGGTTCGGGTTCGGGTTCGGGTTCGGGTTCGGGTTCGGCTGGAGCTGTGCTGGAAGTGCTGCTGGTGTCTCGTCGGGGTGTACGGGCGGCGCTCGTTCCGGCTGTTGCGGCTGGATCGGCAGCGCTCTTTCCGACAGGTGCCGCTTCAGCAAGGTCGGTTCTGTCCGGTTCGGAGTCACCGGAGGTCGTCGGTCCTGGAGTTGCGCTGGCGGAGCCGGCGGTGGTGGTTGTACGGGTGCTGGGTGGCCCTCCGTGCGAGGCGGCGGTGGGTACGTCGTTGCTTGGGGGAGTGCATGGGGCTGTGACGTTTCCAGGTGTGCCGATGTCGCCAAAGCGGGCGAGACTTTGCGGTGGCCGCGCTGCTGATGCTCCCGGCGGTGCTGGCTTTCGTTCTTCCGTGAGTGCGCTCGTGGCGGCTGACGGCGGCGGTGCTGGCGTGGTCGCGCTGATCGTTGGTCGACTCTCGTCTGCTCCTGTAGGCGAGGTGGCGGTTGCGGGCGGGCGAATTGAGGCTTCTGCGGGTGGTGCCAGCGCAGAGGTCTTGGTGTGCGGGATGAATGGAGTCGATCTAGTGAGCCATTTGCCTGAGGGCAGGTCTTCCCGGGTCGATCGGGTGGTTGGGGCTGCTGGGGGCGTACCTCTGGGCGGGCTGGGTGAGGTTGACCAGGCGAGCCGACTGGGTGGGGGCGTGCTTGTGGGTGGGTTCGGTCGGGTGGGTGGGCTGGGCATGAGTGCTCCTGGAGGTGGGGTCGGCGTCCTTTGTGGGTGGGGTATTGGTTCTTGGTGGATGAGGGAGGGGAAGCGTTACGACTCCACTCCGAGCCAGAAGCTGAGGGCCGCAGTCGTCTCCTCTTCTCCTGGGCCGTCTTTGTCGGCCAGGTCGGCGAGGGTCCAGGCGACGCGCACGACGCGGTCGAGGCCGCGGGCGCTGAGGGCTCCCGAGTCGAGGCAGGACGTTGTGGGTTTCATCGCCGCGGCGGAAGGGCGGTAGTCGGAGTGGAGGAGCGAGGAGGGGATCTCGGCATTCGTCCGCCAAGAAGTTCCGGCCAGGCGCTTGGCCGCTCGCTCCCGGGCTACGAGAACGCGTTCGGCCACGGTCTTGCTGGTCTCCACGAACTGGCGGTCGGCCATGAGCTCGCGTCTGGACGAACGTGCCACGGTGACCTTCATGTCCACCCGGTCGAGGAGCGGGCCTGAGAGTCTGCCCAGATAGCGCCGCCTGACCGTGGGGGAACACCTGCAGGTGTCCCCCTGGTCCTCGGCTCGGGCGCATGGGCAGGGGTTCGCCGCCATGATGAGCATGAATCTGGCGGGGAACGTGACCGAGCCGGCCGATCTGGACACGGTCACGCGGCCGGACTCCAGCGGCTGTCTCAGCGAGTCGAGCACATGGCGGGGGAACTCTGGGGCTTCGTCCATGAAGAGGACGCCTCTGTGGGCGAGCGAGACCGCCCCCGGGCGGACGATCGTGCTGCCGCCGCCGATGATCGCGGCGGCCGTCGCGGTGTGGTGTGGGCTGACGAACGGTGGCCTGCTCATCATCGGAGCGTTGGACGGGAGCGCGCCCGCGACCGAGTGGATGGCCGTGACCTCCAGGGCATGGTCGAGCTCCAGGTCAGGCAGGAGGGTGGGGAGGCGTTCGGCCAGCAAGGTCTTTCCGGTGCCAGGAGGCCCGAGCATCCACAGGTTGTGGCCGCCCGCCGCGCAGACCTCCAGGGCTCGGCGGGCGACCGGCTGGCCCACGACGTCCGCCAGGTCGAGCATGGGGTCGACGGTGGATCTCGGTGGCTCTTCGTATGCCTCGACCTGGGGCTCCGGTGGATCGTCTCCCTTGCGCAGCCACTCGACCAGCTGGCGCAGGTGCGCCACGGGGACCACTCGTACGTCCGGAACCAGGACTGCCTCCGCCGAGTTCGCGGCTGGGACGACGACTGTGGTGTCTCCGTGTTTGGCAGCGCCGAGGATGGACGGGAGAACGCCGCGCACGGGTCTTATCCGGCCGTCGAGGCCGAGCTCGCCCAGGAAGAACAGCTCCGCGACGCGCTCGGCGGGCACCACTCCTGCGGCGCCCAGGATGGCGACGGCTATGGCCAGGTCGAATTGGGAGCCGCGTTTGGGCAGGCTGGCGGGGAAGAGGCTGACGATGATGCGGGCGTCCGGCCAGGGATAATTGCTGTTGACCATGGCGGATCTCACCCGGTCGCGGGCCTCGCTGAGCGCTGTGTCCGGGAGGCCGATGAGGTGGATGCCCGCCAGGCCGTTTCCCACGTCGGCCTCCACCTCGACCGTGCGGCCCGTGACGCCTACCAGGGCCACGCTCCGGGTGCGGGCCACCGCCATCTAGACCGCCCCCCGTACGTGGCGCAGGGCGAAGTCTCCGGCGAAACGTTCGAGCGCGATCACGTCCACCCGCACGGTGTCGAACGTGCGCGGCTGCGTGGCCAGCCATCTGGCGGCGAGCATCCGGAGTCTGGCGAGCTTGGCCGGGCTTACGGACTCCAGAGCTGTGCCGTGGGATCTGCCCGAGCGGGTTTTGACCTCGACGACGATCAGATTGGGGCCTTCTTCGGCGATGATGTCGATTTCGCCGTGGCGGCAGCGCCAGTTGCGGTCGATGATCTTCATTCCCTCGGCCTCCAGGTAGGTCACTGCTACCTGTTCGCCTTGTTTGCCTAGCTCGCGATCGTGCTTTGCGGCCATGGGCGGCCACCTCCGTCCGGTACAGGTCCGGGGTTGACCTTCGCGGATGAGGGGTGCTGGAGGAGGGGCCGAACGTCGTTCTGGGGATTGTGGGGGGAGGTTACTGGCAGGTTGTGGATGAGCAAGCGGCCGGGGGTTGCGATGGTGCGCGCCCGAGGGGTCACTACTGATGGCATTCGGGCGGGCGGGTGATGGCGGTGCCGACGCTGTTGGTGGAGGCATTCAGGGGGCTGGGTGGTGCGGCGGAGCTGATGGCGGTGCCGACGGTGGAGGCACTGGGTGGGGGTGCTGCAGTCGAGGTGCTGGGGCTGCGCTTGGGCTGGCGGAGAGGCAGTAGGGCTGGCGCTGGGTTACGCCTTGCGGCTATTGGGTGCGCAGCGCTGGGGGTCCCGTGCCCGCCGGTGTCGGTGACGTCCTCAGTCCAGGCCCTGCGGGACCATGGCCCCCGCCTGTGGGTTTCTGACCGCCAGCCAGGGGTCCTGACCTTGCCGCCGGGGGCCTGACCTCGCAGGGGCCGATGCCTGACCTTGCAGGGGCCGATGCCTGACCTCGCAGGGGCCGATGCCTGACCTTGCAGATCTGGAGCCTCGCCCTGAGGGCCGCACAGGTCCTGCGGCGGGCCGGCGCATGGCCTTGCGGGGCGGCCGCATCGCCAGCAATGGCCGTGATCCCCGCCCGTGGCCGTGATCGTTTGACAACGGCCATGCCAGCTGGGGTTGAGACGGAGCGCGGGCTGATGGCTGAGGGGTGCGGGGCGGCGGCGGCCGGCGGGCGCAAGGCTCCGCAAGCCAAGCCGACGGACGCAAGGCTCCGCAAGCCATATGAACCCGCAGCCCCATGGCCCCGATAACCCCATGCCCGATAACCGGGCCTATCCGGAGAAGCCCTCCTTAGGCATCTCCAGGTCCGCCTTGGCCAGCTCCTCCACGTTCACGTCCTTGAACGTGACCACCCGCACATTCTTCACGAACCGTGCAGGCCGATACATGTCCCACACCCAAGCGTCCTGCATCTTCACGTCGAAGAAGACATCACCGTTCTCCGCCGTCCGGACGTCGAGATCGACCGAGTTGGTCAGATAGAAGCGCCGCTCAGTCTCCACCACATACGTGAACAACCCGACGACATCGCGGTATTCGCGGTAAAGCTGCAGCTCCATCTCGGTTTCGTACTTTTCGAGATCCTCTGCGCTCATCGCGGTCCTCCTGTCGTACCGGTCCCCCGGTTCGCCTGGTCAGGCAACCCCGGCCCCCATTTCATTCTCACCCATCTCCCTCGCCACCGTGACGAAGGAGTAACGGTGATCAGGACATGGCCCGTGCGTTTCCAGCGCCAGCCGGTGTCCTGGTGTGACATACCCCTTGTGCTCAGCGAAGCCGTACTGCGGGAAGCGCACGTCCAGCGCGACCATCAGGCGATCCCTCGTCACCTTGGCCACGATCGACGCCGCCGCCATGCACGCGGCCACCTGGTCCCCCTTCCACACGGCCAGCGACGGCGCCGGGAGGCCCGGCACCGGGAAGCCGTCGGTCAAGATGTACTCCGGGTCACAGGGCAACTGTGCGACAGCTCGCCGCATTCCTGAAACGTTGCACTTGTGAAGACCTTTGGCGTCGATCTCCCCAGGCGGGATGATGACGATACCCACGTGGGAGACGCGCATGATCTGGTCGTAGAGACGCTCACGCACCGCCGGTGAGAGCACCTTCGAGTCGCCGAGCCCGTCGAGCTGCTTGCGCAGGACGACGGCCGCGACCACGAGCGGCCCCGCGCAGGCGCCACGGCCTGCCTCGTCGACGCCCGCGATAGGGGTGAGGCCGCGGCGGGCCAGCGCCCGCTCGTAGGCGTAGAGACCGGAATCGCGACGGACGACACTCGGTCGAGGGCGGAACGCATCTGTCATGACAGAGGCAGCGTACGCCCCATTCGCCGCAACCCGCGACTGAAAGAACCCTCTACTTGACCTTGTCGAAAATGTCGGGACGGGAGAAGAGATAGCCCCGGGAGAGCGGCCAGTAACGGACGACGGCCTTGCCGATCACCGCGTCCACCGAGATGAAGCCGCCACCGGGCTCCTCCATGTGGGCCCGGGAGTCGGCCGAGGCGGTGCGGTGGTCGCCCATCAGCCAGATCTTCCCGGCGGGCACCGTGACGTCGAACTTATCGCCGGAAGCGAAATCGCCGGGGAAGAGGTAGGACTTCTCCTCCAGGGCCGTGCCGTTGACGGTGATGCGCTTCTTGGAGTCGCAGCACACCACCTTGTCGCCGCCCACGCCGATGACCCGCTTGATGGTGTCCTCGCCGTTCCAGCCCTTGAACACCACGATGTCGCCGCGCTCAGGCGCGCCCGCCAGCTTGTTGACGAACACCCGGTCGTTGACCAGCAGAGTGTTCTCCATCGACACGGACGGGATGTAGAACGAGCCCACGACGAACGCCTGCAGCAGCAAGGCGATGCCCACGCCGAGGATCAGCAGCAGGACCGTCTCGCGGAAGCCGCCCTTCTTCTTCTCTTTCCCCACGCGATCCGCCTTCTTGGTGACGGCCATCAACGCCTCCTCCCCAGCCAGCGCCGACGAACCAGGACCAAGGGTACGGCGAGCCCGAACCCGGCGACCAGCGGCACGGCCCCGCCGAGTGCCTGGAGACCGGGCTGCGCGAAGGTGTCGGGGATGTCGAGCGAGGAGGCCCGGTTGAACGGCCAGACGATCACGAACGCCCGTCCGATGACCTGACCTTCGGGAATGGAGCCGCCACCGGGGTCACCGGTGTGGGAGCGGGAGTCGAGCGACACCGAGCGGTGGTCGCCCATCACCCACAGTCGTCCTTGCGGCACGGTGATGTCGAAGAACTTGTCGGAGGGCACGTTGCCCGGATAGAGGTAGCTCTCCTCGTCGATGGCCGTGCCGTTGACGGTGATGCGGCCCTTGGAGTCGCAGCACTTGACGTGGTCGCCACCGACCCCGATGACCCGCTTGATGTAGTCCTTCTCGCCGGGCACGACACCGAACGCGGTGCCGACCCACCTGAAGAACCCCGCCACCGGATTGGACGGCTCCTCCATCTGGAACTCGCCGTCCCAGGAGTCGACGCCGGAGAAGACCACCACGTCCCCGCGCTCGATGTCGCGCATGTGGTAGACGAGCTTGTTGACCAGGACCCTGTCGTTCTTCAGCAGGGTGTTCTCCATCGACTCCGACGGAATGTAGAAGGCCTGGACCACAAACGTTTTGATGATCAGGGCCAGCACGAGGGCGACGACGACAAGAACGGGAAGCTCTTTCCAGAACGACCCTTTCTTCTCATTCTTTCCGCCCTTTGCCGGCTTCTGAGTCTCTTCGGCGACCACGTCCACCTCGTCCTCGACAGGGCGGCGCGCCGCGCCGTTCTCCTGGCTCTCGCTAGTCATCGCTGACGAGCCTAGATGATGGAGCGGCTCGACAAGCCTCGACCGACGTTACACCCATGCATGAGTCGCTCCGCATAAAGGAAACGCCCTGTAAAGCCGAAAGGCCCGCGCCGGGGCACGGGCCAAACGGAAAAACCAGCGGCTACTTGCCGACCGTCATGTCACGCTTCTCGCGGATACGGGCGGCCTTGCCGCGCAGGTCGCGCATGTAGTAGAGCTTGGCGCGGCGCACGTCGCCACGGGTCACGAGAACGATCTTCTCGATGATCGGGCTGTGCACGGGGAAGGTACGCTCGACGCCCACGCCGTAGCTGACCTTACGGACGGTGAAGGTCTCGCGAGCGCCGCTGCCCTGCCTGCGCAGCACGAAGCCCTTGAAGACCTGGACGCGGGAGCGGTTGCCTTCGACGACTCGTACGTGAACCTCGAGCGTGTCACCGGGGCGGAAATCCGGCACGTCGCTGCGCAGGGTCGCTTTCTCGAGCTCCTGGATCTTCGTGTGCATGAGAGCTGTCCTCAAGTCCTCGCGAGCACGCGGAGGTCCACCCGGCCGAAGCTCGCGGCGGACGCGCTTGCTGATTTGATGACCCGGGACCATTACCCGGGCATGACTGACCAACCGTGTGACGGTTACCAGCGATTCAGTTTGCCATATCTTCCGGCCCGGCGCGAAACGAGAGCTCGTCGAGGAGCTTCCTGTCGTGCTTGTCGAGGCTCGCGGGGTCGA
Source organism: Nonomuraea rosea (assembly GCF_039539705.1). NCBI lineage: Bacteria > Bacillati > Actinomycetota > Actinomycetes > Streptosporangiales > Streptosporangiaceae > Nonomuraea > Nonomuraea rosea. The sequence goes on from NZ_BAABDQ010000028.1 coordinate 106,023, forward strand.
GCGCCGCCGCCAGCTCCGGCCTGTTCCTGACCGTACGCCGCAGCGCCTCGTCCCGCCGCCACCGGGCGACCTTGCCGTGATGCCCGGACAGCAGCACGGCGGGCACCTCACGGCCGCGCCAGACGGGCGGCTTGGTGTAGACGGGGCCCTCGACCAGGTTCTGCATGGACCCGGGGGCGAAGGAGTCGTCCACGGCCGACTGCGCGTTGCCGAGCACGCCCGGCAGCAGCCTGCCGATGGCCTCCACCATCACCAGCACCGCCACCTCGCCGCCGGCCAGCACGTAGTCGCCGATGCCGACCTCGTCCACCCGCAGCCGCCCGGCGTACTCGTCCATGACGCGCGAGTCGATGCCCTCGTAGCGCCCGCACGCGAACAGCAGCCACGGCTCCGCGGCCAGCTCCTGCGCGAGCTCCTGGGTGAAGGGCCGCCCGCTCGGCGTCGGGACGATCAGGCGCGGCGAGCCGTCCCCGGCCACCGCGTCGATGGCCTCGCCCCAGACCTCCGGCTTCATGACCATGCCGGGCCCGCCGCCGTAAGGGGTGTCGTCCACGGTCCTGTGCACGTCGTGGGCCCAGTCGCGCAACTGGTGCACGCGTACGTCGAGCGTGCCCCGCTCACGAGCCTTGCCGATCAGCGAGACGTCGAGCGGCGCGAAGTATTCGGGGAAGATCGAGACGATGTCGAGCCGCATCACAGCAGGCCTTCTGGCGGGTCGACGACCAGCCGCCCGCCCGCCACGTCGACCTCGGGCACCAGGGCCTTGACGAACGGGATGAGAGCCTCCTCCGCCCCGCTCCTGCGGACCACGAGGAGATCCTGACCGTGGTGCAGAACGTTGGTGACCTCGCCCACGGGCTCGCCCGCGGTGGTCTCCACCGCCAGGCCGATGAGCTGATGGTCGTGGAACTCGTCGGGGTCGTCCGACGGCGTGACCTCGGACGAGTCGATGACCAGCATGGTGCCCCGCAGCTCGTCCGCCACGTCTCTGTCGGCGATCCCGGCGAAGGACACCAGCAACATGCCCTTGTGCCAGCGACGGCTCTCGATGAGGAGCGGACCTCTGTCCGCGGGGTCCGTCGCGAGCGCCGTGCCGACGGCGAAGCGCAGCTCGGGTTCGTCGGTGCGCACCTCCACGGTCACGTCGCCGCGTACTCCGTGTGGACGGCCTATCCGGCCGACGACCAGCTGCACGTGAACCTGCCCTTTCTAAACGCGAGCGCCCCCACCGGACAGAAGCCGATGAGGGCGCGCAAACCTGACGCTAACGGACTGCTTCGTCCAGATCGAGCAAGTCGACCCGCACATACTTCCCGTCGGCCAGGGCGTTCACGACTGTGCGCAGCGCCTTGGCGGTGCGCCCGCCGCGTCCGATGACCTTACCCAGGTCCTCGGGGTGCACCCGGACCTCCAGGACGCGCCCGCTGCGAATGCGGCGTGCGCGGACCCGGACATCGTCGGGATGTTCGACGATGCCCTTAACGAGGTGCTCGAGAGCCTCCTCGAGCACGTCAGGCCTCGCCCTCGGTCTTGGTCTCGACGGGAGCGGCGGGAGCGGCCGGAGCGACAGGAGCCGCAGGAGCGGCAGGAGCGGCGGCCTCGGCTGCCTCGTCCTTGGCTGCCTCGTCCTTCTTCCTGGCCCGCTTCGGCGTGGTGGTGGCGGCCGTGCCGGTGTCGCCACCGGACAGCGCCTCCTTGGCCGCGGCCTCGTAAAGGGCGTGACGGTCGGGCGCGGGCTCGGCGACCTTCATCGGCGCAGGGGCGGGCTCGCCCTTGAACTTCTGCCAGTCGCCCGTGAGCTTGAGCAGCTTGAGCACCGGCTCGGTCGGCTGCGCGCCGACACCCAGCCAGTAAGCGGCCCGCTCGGCGTCGATCTCGATGCGCGAAGGGTCGTTCTTCGGGTGGTACAGGCCGATCTCTTCGATCGCCCGGCCGTCACGCTTGGTGCGGCTGTCGGCGACGACGATTCGGTACTGAGCGTTGCGGATCATGCCGAGCCGCTTGAGCTTGATCTTGACTGCCACGGGTGTGGTCTCTCCTGCATTCGAGCGTGGGTGAACGGCATCTCGCCGAGTGGGGCACGACGGGACGACGCTCCAGGGACAGGCGCGTCCTGCGGGAGGTGAGAGGGCACCCGCGTGGTCACGATGTTCCAACATGCCATTGTGCCAGATCGAAGACACTGCCTTCGACCTCCAGCAGCAGGTCACCGCAAAGGCTGGGCAAGTTCGTGGCAGGCGGCGCCCACCAGGAACCCCCGGCACGGCCATGACCTGCCCGATCGCCGACCGGCCCGGAGTGACCCGGGCGGACGGCATGCGCCGAAAAAGGCCTACTGCTGGCCGGGAAGCTTGAACTTCGACGGGTCGAAGCCCGGCGGGAGCTCCAGGCCGGGAGGCAGCTTGCCGCCGAGGTTGCCCAGCACCCCGCCCGGCTTGGGCTCGGCGGGAGCCTCGTCCGGCGACGCCTTGCCCAGGGCCGCCTTGCGCGGGTCGCCGCTGACGCGCCGCCCCTTCTTGACCTTCTTCTGCGCCTTGCCCGCCTTGCGCCCGCCCGGCATGCCGGGGATGCCCATGCCGCCCGCCATCCGCTTCATCATCTTCTGTGCCTCGAAGAAGCGGGTGACCAGGTTGCTCACGGCGGTGACCGTGACGCCCGATCCGTTCGCGATGCGGGAACGGCGGGAGCCGTTGATCATCTTGGGGTCCTGGCGCTCGGCCGGGGTCATCGAGCGGATGATGGCGGCGATGCGGTCGAGGTCGCGGTCGTCGATCGAGTTGAGCTGGTCGCGCATCTGCCCCATGCCGGGCATCATGCCGAGCAGATTCTTGATCGGCCCCATCTTCTGGACCATCATCATCTGCTCGAGGAAGTCCTCGAGCGTGAAGTTTTCGCCCGACGTGAGCTTGCCCGCCATCTTGGCGGCCTGCTCCTCGTCGAACGTCTTCTGGGCCTGCTCGATCAGGGTGAGGATGTCACCCATGTCGAGGATGCGGGAGGCCATCCGGTCGGGGTGGAAGGCGTCGAAGTCTTCCAGCTTCTCGCCGGTGGAGGCGAACATGATCGGCCGGCCGGTGATGTGCCTGACCGAGAGCGCCGCACCGCCGCGGGCGTCGCCGTCGAGCTTGGTCAGCACCACGCCGTCGAAGCCGACGCCCTCCATGAACGCCTGCGCCGTGATCACGGCGTCCTGGCCGATCATGGCGTCGACCACGAACAGGATCTCGTCGGGGCTGACCGCGTCGCGGATGTCCGCGGCCTGCTGCATCATCTCCTGGTCGATGCCGAGGCGACCGGCGGTGTCGATGATGACGATGTCGTGCTGCAGGCGCTTGGCCTCGTCGATCGACTGGCGGGCGACCGCGATCGGGTCGCCGACGCCGCTGCCCGGCTCGGGCGCGTAGACGGCGACCTGGGCGCGCTCGCCCACCACCTGGAGCTGCTGGACGGCGTTGGGGCGCTGCAGGTCGGCCGCGACCAGCATGGGCGCGTGGCCCTGCTCGCGCAGCCAGCGCGCCAGCTTGCCCGCCAGCGTCGTCTTGCCCGCGCCCTGGAGGCCCGCGAGCATGATGACGGTCGGGGGCGTCTTGGCGAAGCGGATGCGCCGGGTCTCGCCGCCGAGAATCCCGATCAGCTCGTCATTGACGATCTTGACGACCTGCTGCGCAGGGTTGAGCGCCTGGGACACCTCGACGCCGCGGGCGCGCTCCTTGACCTGGGCGACGAACGCCTTGACCACCGGGAGCGCGACATCGGCCTCAAGCAGCGCGATGCGGATCTCACGAGTGGTGGCGTCGATGTCCGCGTCGGACAGCCGCCCCTTGGCTCGGAGGGAGGAGAAGACCGATGTCAGCCGGTCGGAAAGCGTCTCGAACACGTGGTTGGCCAGTCCTCGAAGCGAATATACGTCTAAGACTCCAGCCTATCCGCTTCCCTAGCCGCTCCAGCCTGGCACGGCCATCCGGGTTGTGAGCGCGTGCTCGACCAGGTTGATCAACGCGGTCTTGACCGAGTCCTTCGACCTGGCGTCCAGGCGCACCATCGGGATGTGCGGGGCCAGAGTGAGCGCGTCGCGAACTTCCGCGTCGCTGTGGGCGTATTGGCCGTCCCAGCCGTTCACCCCCACGATGAACGGCAGCTGGGCCTCCTCGAAGTAGTCGATGGCCGGGAAGCTGTCGGCCAGCCGGCGGGTGTCCACCAGCACGACCGCGCCGATGGCCCCGCGTACGAGGTCGTCCCACATGAACCAGAACCGGTGCTGCCCGGGGGTGCCGAACAGGTACAGGATCAGGTCACGGTCGAGCGAGACGCGGCCGAAGTCCATGGCGACGGTCGTGGTCGACTTCAGCGGCGTCATGCCCAGATCGTCGATGCCGGCCGAGGCGTCGGTCATGACCGCCTCAGTGGTCAACGGCATGATCTCCGACACCGCGCCGACGAACGTCGTCTTGCCCACCCCGAACCCGCCCGCGACCACGATCTTCGTCGAGGTCAAACCGGGGCTAGAGCCTGCGTAGTCCACTGAGCACCCTTTCCAGCAGGTTGACGTCCGGCCTACCCGCTTCCAGCTGCGGCTGATGCACTCGAACCAGGCCCTCGGCCGCCATGTCCGCGATCAGAACACGCACGACGCCGAGCGGGATCCGCAACAGCGCCGACACCTCGGCCACCGACCTGACCTGCAGGCAGAGCTGGCTGATCGCTTTGTACTCGGGCGTGATGTGCGAGAACTCCCGGTGCTCGGCGGTCGCCGAGGACACCAGGGCCTCCATCGCCAGCTTGACCTTGGGCGCCGTACGCCCGCCGGTGACGGCGTAGGGCCGCACCGGCGAGGCGGGGTCAGAGCTGGGGGGCGGCGACGGGGGTTGTGGGTCCCAGCCGCCGCTGTTCCATCTAGGGTCTGTCACCTATATCACCTGGTCTGGCTGGCGCGCAGCTCCGCGCGCACAGCCGGGGTCAGCACCTGTCCGGCGCGATCGACCATCAGCGTCATCTGGTACGCCACCAGCCCCATGTCACAATCCGGAGCCGCCAGCACCGCCAGACACGAGCCGTCGCTGACCGACATGATCAGCATCAGCCCACGCTGCATCTCCACGATCGTCTGATTGACCGCGCCACCCTCGAACACCCTGGCCGCGCCCTGCGTCAAACTCACCAGACCCGACGCGATCGCAGCCAGCTGATCAGCCCGATCAAGCGGAAAACCCGACGAAGCCGCCAGCGGCAGACCATCGGACGAGACGACCACCGCGTGCGCGACCCCCGGAACGGTACTGACGAAGTCGGTGATTAACCAATCCACCCCGCGTGCCGCGTGGCTCAGGTCGTTCACGCGCCCTCCTCCCTGCTGTCATTCCTGGAGCCGGACGAGTACGTCCGGCCCTCGCTGATGTCGTCGCGCGCGGCCCTGAAGCCCTGCTGGAAGCTCGACAACCTGCTGCGCACCCGGTCGGGCGAGACCGCCGGCATCGGGGCGACACCCTTCGGCGCGGAGACGGTGTCGGCCGAGCCGGGCACCAGGTTCGCCTTCGGCACCCGCTTGGGCAGACCGGCCGCCGTCGCGCCGTCGCGTGCCGGCTCGACCACGGCTTCCGCCGCGCTCCAGCCGGCGTCGGCCTTGGCCGAGCCCCAGGTGGCGCCGCTCTCGACACCGTGGTCGAACCAGGCGGACTCGACCGAGGCGAAGATCGGCAGGTACTCGTCGCCGGCCGAAGCTGGCTTCACCACCGGGATCGGGCCCGTCGCCGCGGACTCGGTCTCCGGGTAGTCGTAGCGCTGCTGCGCCATGGGCGCCGGCTGCTCGCGCTGCCAGGAGCGGGCCTCGTCGGGCCGCGCCCCGCGCTGGGGCAGCACCTGCTCCCCCGTCGAGGGGCCGCGTGAGGACACCCACACGTCGGCGGAGGAGTCCGCGGAGTTGGAGGACATCCAGCCGCCGGCTTCGGCGGGCCAGGCGGGCACCGACGGCCAGGAGCCGCTCTGCGGCGCCGGCTCCGACGGGTAGGACGGATACGACGGGTGCCCTGGGCCGAGCTGGTAGGACGAGGCCGGCCATGGGCTGGCGGCCGCGGGCTGCGGCGTGGAGAACGCCTCCTCGCGGGGGGGTCCCGCCGCGGGGGGCGCGCCCGTCCCTGCGTTTCCCGCGAACTGCGGGGCCTGTGCGCCGAGCAGCGACTCGGGGATGAGGACCATGGCGGTCAGGCCGCCGGAGCCGTGCGGGCGCAGCTGCACCCGGATGCCGTGCCGGTGGGCCAGCCTGGCGACCACGAACAGGCCCATGCGGCGCGAGACGGAGACGTCCACGGTGGGCGCGTCGGTCAGCCGCTCGTTGGCATGGACCAGCTCCTCCCCGGTCATGCCGATGCCGGAGTCGCTGATGGAGAGCATGATGCCGCCGCCGTCGATCCGGCTGCCGGAGACGGGGACGCGGGTCTCGCGGGGCGAGAACGACAGGGCGTTCTCGATCAGCTCGGCCAGCAGGTGGATGATGTCGTTGACGGCCTGTCCCGCGATGGAGACGCCTTCCGGCACCTCCAGCACGACCCGCTCGTAGTTCTCGACCTCCGACAGCGAGGCCCGCGCGACGTCCACCAGCTTCACCGGCTGGCTCCACCGCCGCGGCGGATCCTGACCCGCCAGCACCAGCAGGTTCTCACTGTTACGCCGCATACGCGTCGCCAGATGGTCCAGCTTGAACAGGTTCCCGAGCCGCTGCTCGTCCTGCTCACCCTGCTCCAACCCATCGATCAACGTGATCTGCCGCTCCACCAGCGTCTGACTACGCCGCGACAGGTTCACGAACATCGCATTCACATTGCTCCGCAGCCGCGACTCCTCACCCGCCAGCCGCACAGCCTCACGGTGCACCTCGTCGAACGCGCGCGCCACTTCGCCGATCTCGTCTCTGGAGGAGATCTCGATGGGCGGCACCTGCACTTGCTCGGGGCTGACCTCGCTGTTGCGCAACTGGCGGACGAGGTCGGGCAGGGTTCTGCCGGCGATCTTCAAGGCGTCGCCGCGCAGGCGGCGCAGCGGGCGTACGAGGGAGCCGGCCATGAGGGCGGTGATCGCGAGGACCAGGACCAGCAGGATGACCACGAGGCCGATGTTGATGGCGGCCAGCTGCCGCTCACCGCTGGCGACGTCGGCGCTGCGGGTGGCGACCTGCTCCGCCAGCGTCTTCTGCACCTGGTGAAGCCGGTCGACGGCCTCGCTGATGGACTCGAACCAGCGGTCCGCGTCCTTTGTGGTGGCCGAGTCGAGCTTCTGCAGCGGCTCGCCGGCGTTCTGCAGCAGGATGGCCCTGGCGATGTAGAACTCGGCGCGGCCGATCTTCACGCTGGCGACGGTGTTGTCGAACGTCTGGCGCTGGTCGGGCGTGGCCACCGCGCGGAACGAGGCCCGCTCGCTCTCACGCCGGGAGCGGGCGTCGAGGAACGCGTTGAACTCCGGCTCCTCGAAGAACCCTCTGACGGTCGCGCTCGTCAGCAGGGCGCGCTGCCTGGACGCCTGTTCCTCGGCGCGGGCGATGGCTCGCAGCGCGGCGGAGGTGGCGATGAGCTGCTCGTCCGTGGAGCCCTGGCCGAGCTCGTCGTAGAGCTGCAGCATGTCGGCGATGCTCTCGGAGTACTTCTCCATCGTCGGCAGCGGCGGGAGCTGCGACTTGCTGACGGTGTCGCGCAGCGACGCGAGCTGGCTGAGCCGGGTCCTGATGCGGTCCAGGTTCCTGCGGCCGAGGTCGGACAGCGACGGCTCGGCCGTCTTCGCGACCGCCAGAGTGCGCTTGACGCTGGCGTCCACGATCTCCTGCTGGCTCTTGAGCCGGCTGCCCTCGATGCTCCGCTTTCCGGAGACGACGAACCGGCTGGCCAGGTCGCGCTCGGCGCCGACGTCGCGGGCGAGCTCTCCGAGCTGCGTGATCAGCGAGCCGACCTCGCTGATGTGCTGGTATTCCTGGGCGCTGCTGATCGAAGTGGTGACGCGCAGCCCGCCAAGGATCACGCCCACGATGGTGGGGATGGCGATGAGAGCGATGAGGCGGGTGCGTACACGCCAGTTGCGCAGCGCGAGCGGGCTACCCGACCTGGGCGTCTGTACTTCCTGCAGCTCACCGCCCACAGACTGTTCCGGTACGTCCGGAGCCCTACCACGACCGTGGCCGGTCGTTGTTGTCCTCACTGGTGGCAACCTCTCGCCATGTGCCTGCTCTGGGGGGTCTCAGCGGCTTCGTCGCGCGGACGAGTGGTCGCAGGCAAGTTCGAGGCCCAATTTGAGCACAAACCTCATACTTCAGCCAACGTCTCACCAGTTTTCAACCGTTCCAAGTCACACATTGTTCACGTCGCAAGCCTCCGAACACAGAGCGCAACCAAGATATCAATACGGACATTGGACCACTAACTACCAGATATCACTATATTTACATCTATGGAGGTGGACAGTCATATTTAGCAGATAAACTGCATATACGAGGCATAGTGCTGCCGATCCGATCTCCCCTCCGGTACGCTTCACGCCCGGCATCTCGTGCCGATCTCCAGAAGCTTCCCCCTGGTAGGAGAACCCCCCCATGACACGCAAACTGCGCTGTCACGCCATTGTTCTCGGCGTCACAGTCGCCCTCGCCCTTGCCGGCTGCGGCGGAGGCTCTGAGTCTCCGACGTCCTCAGCCAACAGCAACGGCTTGGAGAAAACCACCATCAAGGTAGGGGCTCTCCCCATTCCCGACCCTGTATCGGTCTATATCGCCAACGCCAAGGGCTTCTTCAAGGAGGAGGGCCTGACGGTGGTACCGACCACCATCACCGGTGGCGCGGTGGCCGTGCCCATGGTCGAGAGCGGTCAGCTCGACATCTCGCAGACCAACTACGTCTCGACCTTCGCCGCCGTCAGCGCCGGCAAGAAGATCAAGCTGGTCGCGGACATGTATCAGGCGGGTCCGAACACCTTCAACATCATGGTCCCCGGGAACTCCCCGATTAAGACGGTGGCCGAGCTGAAGGGCAAGACCGTTCTGGTCAACAACCTCAACAACGTCGCCACCCTGGCGGTGACCACCCAGCTCAAGGTGGCCGGTCTGACGGCCGACGACGTCAAGTTCATCGAGAAGCCGTTCCCGGAAATGGGCAACGCCGTCAAGAGCGGCCAGGCCGACGCCGCCTGGATCACCGAGCCGTTCATCACCGCCAACCAGAGTGCGAACGGCTTCCGCAAGCTGGCCGACACGATGACCGGCCAGATGGAGGACTTCCCGATCGCCGGCTGGATGGCCAGCGAGGAGTGGGTCCAGAAGTACCCGAAGACGCTGGCCGCCTTCCAGCGCGCGATCGCCAAGGCGCAGCAGCTCGCCTCGACCGACCGCAAGGAGATCGAGGCCATGCTGCCGACGTACACGAAGATCGACGCCAAGACGGCGTCGGTGATCACCCTGGGCACCTACCCGAGCGCCCTGAACGAGAACCGCCTCCAGAAGGTCGCCGACCTCATGCTCGAGTACGGCTACCTCAAGAGCCCGATCGACGTGAAGTCCGTCCTCGCGGTGCCCGCAAGCGGATGACCGGTGCACGACTGCTCCGCGGCGCCATCGGCGCCGCGGGGTTCCTCATAGCCGGAGAGCTGGTCATCCGGTTCGTCATCAGCGACGACCTGGACTTCCCAGCACCCTCGACCATCCTGTACGAAGCCGTGGGCCTGCTGGGCGATGCCGAGTTCCTGACCGGGGTCGGCACCACGCTCACCAACTGGGCGTTCGGCCTGCTGATCGCGATCGCGGTGGCGGTGCCCGCCGGGGTGCTGCTCGGCGCGCTGACCCCGGTGGAGCGCGCCATCAGGCCCGTGCTGGAGTTCATGCGCCCCATCCCCTCCGTGGCCATCATCCCGCTGGCGATCCTGCTGATCCCGGTGGATGAGCTGATGAAGGTCTCGGTCATCGTGTACGCCTCGATCTGGCCGATTCTCATCAACACCCTGTACGGCATGCGGGACGTGGACCCGCTGGCCAAGGAGTCCCTGCGCAGCTTCGGCTTCGGCGGACTGGCCGTACTGACCAGGGTGAGCCTGCCCAGCGCGGCCCCGTTCGTCGCGACGGGGATCAGGATCGCGGCCGGCATCGCGCTCGTCCTGGCCGTCAGCGCCGAGCTGCTGGCCGGCGGGGTCGCCGGCATCGGCGTCTACGTGACCATGGCGGGCAGCGGCAACAGGACGGACCTCATCATGGCGGCGACGTTCTGGGCCGGCATCATCGGCGTGCTCGCGAACCTCCTCCTGATGGCCGGTGAGCGCCGGCTGTTCCACTGGCACCGCATGCGGACGGGAGCCAACGAGTCATGAAAGCCCTCTCCAGGCTCTGGGTGATCCCGGCCGTGCTGGTCGTCTGGGAGATCGCCGGCCGGTTCCTCGAGGACACCGACTTCCCGCCGCCCACGACGATCGTCGCCCGTATGTGGGAGCTGTGGTTCTCCGGGCCGATCAGCCGCGTGTTCCTCACCGACGACGCCATCGAGAACCTCCTGCCCAGCCTGGGCCGCATGTTCTCCGGCTGGATCCTGGCCTCCGTGATCGGCGTCCTGCTCGGCGTGCTGCTGGGCCGCTCGCGCTCCGCGGCCGACTACGTGAACCCGCTGATCGAGTTCGGCCGGGCCGTCCCGCCGCCGCTGCTGGTGCCGCTGTTCGTGGTGTTGTTCCAGGTGGAGCTGACGACGCAGCTCGCCACGATCGTGTTCGGCGTGATCTGGCCGGTGCTGCTCAACTCGATCGACGGCGCCAGGGCGGTGGACCGCACCTACACCGAGACCGCCACGGTCTTCAACCTGAGCAGGATGCAGCGCCTGCGGGTGGTCGTCCTGCCCGCCGCCTCACCCAAGATCTTCGCCGGGCTGCGGCTGAGCCTGTCGCTGGCGCTGATCCTCATGGTGATCACCGAGCTCATCGGCGGCTCCAACGGCATCGGCTACCAGTTGCTGCAGGCCCAGCGCAGCTTCGACGGCGCGGGCGTCTGGGCGGCGATCGCGCTGCTCGGCGTGCTCGGCTACGTCGTCAACTCCCTCTTCGTGCTGGCAGAACGCCGCGTGCTCGTCTGGCACCGGCAGGCCACCCGCAACACGTAGACCTCCGGAAGGACATATGCCGCACTCCGATGACCTCCTCTGGGGGGCCGTAGGCGACATCTCCCGTTTCGCCGCGCTGCTGACCATGGCGGAGCTCGGCCTGGCCGACCACCTCACCCAGGGACCGCTCGGCTCGGCCGAACTGGCCGGGCGCTGCGGGGCGCACGCCCCTTCGCTGCGCCGGGTCCTGCGCGAACTCGCCGGTCTCGGGGTGATCCGCTCGGCCGGGCCCGACGCGTACGAGCTGACCGAGCGCGGCGCCCCGCTGCGCTCGGACGTCACCGACTCCGTCCGCTCCTCGATCCGCATGCTGGGCGAGGAGGGCTTCTGGTACGCCATGGGCATGCTGCCCGCCACCGTCCGCGACGGCAGCTCGGCGTTCGTGAAGCGCCACGGCCACGTGTACGACTACCTCGCGAACAAGCCGGCGTCGAGCAGGTTGTTCGACGACTACATGACCGCGAGGGCCATCCCCTTCACCGAAGGCCTGGCCAACCGCTACGACTTCCCCGAGAACGTGACCATGGTGGACGTGGGCGGCGGCAAGGGCCACATCCTCGCCACGGTCCTGCACGCCAACCCGACCATGCGCGGCATCCTGGTCGACCTGGAGCACGTGACCGGCCGGGCCGCGCAGACGCTGGCCGCCGAGGGCCTGGCCGACAGGTCCGAGGTGGTCACCGGCGACTTCTTCGACGCCGTCCCCTCGGGCGGGGACGTCTATCTGCTGGCCAGCGTGCTGCACAACTGGGACGACGAGGAAGCGCTCAGGATCCTGCGCAACATCCGCCAGGCCATGAACCCCGGCGGGCGCGTCCTGCTGCTGGAGGTGGCGCTGCCCGACGACGAGGCACCGCACCTCGGCAAGGACATCGACATGCGCATGCTGGCCATCTTCAACGGCGGCACCGAGCGCACCCGCAAGGAGTTCGCGACGCTGTTCGCCCAGGCGGAGCTGGCTCTCAGCGATATCGTCGAGCTCGGCTCCGGCGCGAGTCTCATCGAGGCGCGGCCCCGCTGAGCACTCCCCCGGCCGCCACCTGATCGACGGGGACCGAGACCGAAAGGCAGCGACATGAAGCCGGCCAGGATCGTAGTCGCGGGTATGGCGATCGCCCTCACGTTGAGCGCGTGCGGCAGCGGAGGAGACACGGGGACGGGCGGCGGCCCGACGTCCTCCGGCGGCCTGGAGAAGACGCATCTCCTGGTCGGCGTGGTGCCGGTGCCGTCGTCGGCGCCGCTGTTCATCGCGGAGAAGCGCGGCTTCTTCAAGGAGGAGGGCCTGACGGTCAAGACGGAGATCATCCAGGCTCCGCAGGCCGTCATGCCGAAGATCCTCAACGGCAGCATGGACGCGTTCCTGACGAGCTACGTGTCGCTGATGGCGATCAACGACTCGGGCGCGGCCAAGCTCAAGCTCTTCCAGCACAGTCAAGAGGCCGCCCCCGGCGTCGCCGGCGTCGTGGTGGCCAAGGGCTCGCCGGTCAAGGCCCCGGCCGACCTCAAGGGCAAGACGATCGCGGTCAACGTGCTGAAGGCGCTCGGCCAGACGCTGACCAACGCTCACCTCCAGGAGGCCGGGCTCAAGCCGGAGGACGTCAAATACGTCCCCGTGCAGTTCGCCGACCAGCTCACCGCCCTGTCCTCGGGCAAGGTGGACGCGGCCTGGCTGGTCGAGCCGTTCCTCACCGCGGCCAAGAAGAGCGGTGCCACCCAGATCATCGACACCACGGACGGCGTGACGGCCGGGGTGCCGATCGACGGGTGGGGCGTCTCCGAGCAGTGGCTGACCGCGAACCCGAAGACGGCCGCCGCGCTCCACCGGGCGCTGGCCAAGGCCCAGCAGATAGCCAGCGCCGATCGCACCGCGATCGACGAGGTGGTGCCGACGTACACGCAGATCCCCGCGGACGCGGCGGCGGCGATGACGCTCGGCACGTTCTCGATGCGGCCGGACCAGGCCGGCGTGCAGAAACTGGCCGACCTGCTGCAGGGCTACGGCTACATCAAGACGAAGGTGGACGTGGCCCAGCTCTTCGCCCCGCTGAGCGGATGATCGCTCGCGGTCTGCTCGGCGCGCTGGGGGTCGCGGGATTCCTCGTCGCCGCCGAGCTGGCGGGGCGGGGCGGGCTGGTGCCGGACGTGCTGCCGTACATGTCGGATGTGCTGGTCGCGGCGGCGGGGCTGCCGCTGGAGGCCCAGTTCAGGGCCGACGTGCTGGCCACGCTGGCGGCCTGCCTGAGCGGGCTGGCGATCGCGATCGCGGTCGCCGTGCCCACCGGGCTGGTGTTCGGGACGGTGCCCTTCATGGAACGCTCGGCGCGGCCGCTGGTGGAGTTCCTGCGGCCGATCCCGTCCGTGGCGCTGATCCCGCTGGCCATGTTCCTGTTCCCGGCAGGTCAGGACGCCAAGACGGCGCTGATCGTCTACACCTGCTCCTGGCCGCTGCTGATCAACACGATGTACGGCCTGAGCGACGTCGATCCGCTGGCCAAGGACACGCTGCGGAGCTTCGGCTTCGGCCCGCTGGCCGTGGTGCTGCGGGTCAGCCTGCCGAGTGCGGCGCCGTTCATCGCGACCGGCGTGCGGATCGCCGTCTCCGTCACCCTGATCGTGGCCGTGAGCGTGGAGCTGCTGGCGCCCGGCGGCGGCGGGATCGGCGCGTTCCTGTCGCTGGCCGGCAACGCGAACCGGATCGATCGGATGCTGGCGGCGACCGTGTGGGCCGGGGTGATAGGTCTGGCCGCCAACCTGCTGTTCACGGCCGGGGAGCGGCGGCTGTTCCGCTGGCACCTGGCGCGTGCCGGTGAGACGACGTGAGCACGAGCGCGACGCACGCTCAGGAGGCGGCATGACCACGGAGGCGGTGAGCGCGGGCGCGACGGCCGCCGTGAGGGTGCGGCGCTCGTTCGGGCGGCGGCTGGTGTGGTACTGGCTGCTGCCCGTGGCCGTGCTGGCCTGGGAGCTGGCCACGCGCTCGGCGCAGGCCGCGTACTTCCCGCCGCCGTCGCGGATCGCGGTCCGGCTGCACGAGATGTGGTTCTCGGGGCCGCCGTCGCGGGCGTTCCTGACCGACGAGGCGGTGGCCGACCTGCTGCCCAGCCTGGCCAGGCTGTTCGCCGGGTGGGCGATGGCCAGCGCCGCCGGGGTGCTGGCCGGGGTCGCGCTCGGCCGCTCGCGCGGGCTGTCGGCGCTGGTCGAGCCGCTGCTGCACTTCGGCCGCTCGGTGCCGCCCTCGACGCTGCTGCCGGTGTTCCTGGTGCTGTTCGAGATCGGCACCCCGATGGAGCTGGCCTCGATCGTGTACGGCGTCATCTGGCCCGTACTGATCAACTCCATGGACGGCGCCCGCCACGTCGACCGGCAGTACATCGAGACCGGCACCGTCTACCGGCTCAGCGGGTGGCAGCGGCTCACCAGGATCATCCTGCCCGCCGCCGCCCCGAAGATCTTCGCCGGGCTGCGGCTGAGCGTGTCGCTGGCACTGATCATGATGGTCATCTCGGAGCTGGTCGGCAGCAGCGAAGGCATCGGGCACCGCATGCTGGAGGCGCAGAGCCAGTTCGACATCCCGGCCATGTGGGCGGCGATCGTGCTGCTCGGGCTGCTCGGCATCGCGCTCAACGCCGCCTTCCTCGGCGTCGAGCGCGCCGTGCTGTCCTGGCACCGAGGCGCCAGGAACGACGGCTGACTCAGCCCACCCGCCGCTCGTCGATCAGCGTCCGGCGTACGCACTCGCCGCCCTTGACCCACTGCCAGACCCTGCTGCGCGACGTGCCGTCCTGGCTCAGCACGATCATCTCGAACAGCCGCAGGTCCGCTCCCTCATCCTTGTACCGCCAGGACAGGTAGATGGTGCTGTCGTCCAGCTCCCAGAACTCGCCCTGGATCCGCTCGGTGTCGAACCCGCACCGCCCGCCGCCGAGATACTCCCCGGGGAACTCGTGCACCTCGGTGCGCCCGTCGTCCCAGGTGTAGCGGTTGGTCTGGTGGTAGACGGCGTCGCCGGCGATCGCGCACGTCATGCTGACGCGGTGCCGGTCGAGCAGGGTCCCGTCGCGATCGAGGTGCAGGTATTCGCCCTCCCACTCGCCCTCGTGGCGAGCCAGCAACGGCATGTCCGCGCGAAGTCCCATCCCCGCTACTCCTTCGTCGTGTGCCACCAGGGATCGGCGGCCTCGGATCGGTTGACCAGGAAGGCCCGGCGGCGCAGGAACCTGGCGATGGACGCGTCCCCCATGCGCGAGCCGCCGAGCCCGGACAGGCGGAAGGAGTGCTTCTCGCCTTCGTGCACGAGCGCGGTCAGCGCGGCGTCGTTGACGCTGATCGCCCCGGCCCGCAGCCGGCCCGCCACGGCCATGGCCCGCTCCTCGGAGTCGGCGAAGACCGCGGCGGACAGGCCGTAACGCGAGTCGTTCGCCAGGGCGACCGCCTCATCAGGTCCGTCCACGGCCATGACGGGCAGCACCGGGCCGAACGTCTCCTCCGTCATGACCAGCATGGAGTGATCGACGCCGGACAGCACCGTCGGACGGCACCAGTGGCCGCCGCCGTGCCGCTCGATCCTGCCTCCCGTGTGCACGGTCGCGCCCCTGGCCACGGCGTCGGCGAGGTGCGCGGCGATCACCTCCGCCCCGCCCGGCCGGATGATGGGCCCGATCGGGCCGCCCTCGCAGGTCAGGCCCACCTGCTCGGCCTTGCCCGCGAGCAGCGCCAGGAACTCGTCCTGCGCCGCGCGGGCCACGTAGACGCGTTCGATGGACTGGCACGACTGCCCGGCGTTCGCGGTGCCGCCCCACAGGATCGCCGCGGCGGCCCGGTCGAGGTCGGCTCCCGCCAGCACGATCGCCGGATCCTTGCCGCCCAGCTCCAGGAACGCCGGCACGAACGCGCGCGCCGCCGCCCGCGCCACCACCTGGCCCGTCGCCACGCTGCCGGTGAAGACCACGGCGTCCACCAGGTCGACCAGCGCCGCGCCGGTACGCCCGTCGCCCTCCACGACCTGGAGCGGCAGCCCGTCGGGGACCAGCCGCATGAGCGGCTCGACGAACCTCGGCGTCACCTCGCTCGGCTTGACCAGCACCGCGCATCCGGCGGCCAGCGCCGGCACCGCGTCGATGAGGCCGAGCAGCAGCGGGAAGTTGTACGGGCTGATCACCCCCACCAGCTCGTACGGCACCGCGTCGCCGCCCACGAAGACGCCGGGCAGGGAGGCGGGGTGCTCGGCAGGGGGTGCGAGGAGTGCGGGGGCGCGGCGTACCCATCGGTCGATGAGGCCGGCCACGATGCGCCGCTCCAGCACCGACTCCCCCACCCTGCCGGTGTCGGCCACCAGCGCGGCGAGCAGGTCGTCGTCATCGGCCAGCGCGGCGCCGAACCGGGAGAGCACCGGGCCGCGCTCGGCGCCCGCCCAGGCGGGAGCGGCCGCCCGCAGCCCGGCCGCGGCGGCGGCCAGCCGTTCGGGCGGGATGGGAGAGAGCGGCCTGTCGGTCTGCCCGGTGATCGGGTTCCGCACGTTCATGGGACACGGCCACGGGACATGGTGCTCCTGTGATGCTCGGCGGGACCGTGGCCATTGTGATCAGGTGAGTGGCGGCGCTGTCAACGCACTCGGGGTCACGGGCTAGCCGCCCCAGCCGGGCACGGCCATCCGGGTCGTGAGCGCGTGTTCGACCAGGTTGATCAGGGCGCTCTTGACGGAGTCCTTGGAGCGCGCGTCCAGACGTACGAGCGGGATGTGCGGTGCCAGGGTGAGCGCGTCGCGCACCTCGGAGTCACTGTGCGGGTATTCGCCGTCCCATCCGTTGACGCCCACCACGAACGGGAGCTGCGCCTCCTCGAAATAGTCGATCGCCGGAAAGCTGTCGGCAAGACGGCGCGTGTCCACCAGCACGACCGCGCCGATGGCGCCACGCACCAGGTCGTCCCACATGAACCAGAACCGGTGCTGCCCGGGGGTGCCGAACAGGTACAGGATCAGGTCACGGTCGAGGGACACCCGGCCGAAGTCCATGGCGACGGTCGTGGTCGACTTCAACGGCGTCATGCCCAGATCGTCGATCCCCGCGGAGGCGTCGGTCATCACTGCCTCCGTGGTCAACGGCATGATCTCCGACACCGCGCCGACGAACGTCGTCTTGCCCACCCCGAAACCTCCAGCCACCACGATCTTCGTCGAGGTGAGGCCGGGGCTAGAGCCTGCGAAGTCCACTGAGCACCCTTTCGAGCAGATTTACGTCCGGCCTTCCGGCGTCCAGTTGTGGTTGGTGCACGCGAACCAGACCTTCGGCGGCCATGTCAGCGATCAGCACCCGTACGACGCCGAGCGGGATCCGCAGCAGAGCCGACACCTCTGCGACGGACCGGACCTGCCGGCACAGTTGACTGATCGCCTGGTACTCCGGCGTGATATGCGAGAACTCCCGCTGCTCGGCCGTAGCCGAGGACACCAGGGCCTCCATCGCCAGCTTGACCCGCGGCGCCGTCCGTCCACCTGTCACCGCGTACGGGCGGACGGGGGAAGCGGGGTCGGGATTCAGCTGCGACTGGGACTGGGGCTGAGACGGAGGTGCCCAACCGCCGCTGTTCCATCTAGGGTCTGTCACCTACATCACCTGGTCTGGCTGGCGCGCAGCTCCGCGCGCACAGCCGGGGTCAGCACCTGTCCGGCGCGATCGACCATCAGCGTCATCTGGTACGCCACCAGCCCCATGTCACAGTCGGGGGCCGCCAGCACCGCCAGACACGAGCCGTCGCTGATCGACATGATCAGCATCAGCCCACGCTGCATCTCCACGATCGTCTGATTGACCGCGCCGCCCTCGAACACCCTGGCCGCGCCCTGCGTCAAACTCACCAGACCCGACGCGATCGCAGCCAGCTGATCAGCCCGATCAAGCGGAAAACCCGACGAAGCCGCCAGCGGCAGACCGTCGGACGAGACGACCACCGCGTGCGCGACCCCTGGGACCGTGCCGACGAAGTCAGTGATCAGCCAGTCGACGCCGCGTGCCGTGTGGCTCAGGTCTTTCATGCGCCCTCCTCCCTGTCGTTGTTCCTCGGGCTGGAGGGAAACGCCTTGCCCTCGGTGATGTCATCACGGGCTGCCCGGAAGCCCTGCTGGAAGCTCGATAGCCGATTGCGGATCCGGTCCGGTGACACCGCCGGCATCGGGGTCACGCCCTTCGGCGAGGACGACGTGTCCGCGGAACCGGGCACCAGGTTGGCCTTGGGCACCCGCTTGGGCAGGCCGGCCGCCGTCGAACCGCCGCGGGCCGGCTCCACCACGGCCTCTGCCGCGCTCCAGCCTTCGTCCGCCTTGGAGGAGCCCCAGCTCGCGCCGTTCTCGTCGCGCCCGAACCAGGCGGACTCGACCGCGGCGAAGATCGGCAGGTACTCGTCTCCCGCCGAGGCGGGCGCGGCGGACGGAAGAGCTCCCGGAGCTCCATGGTCGGTCTCGGGGAAGCCGAGGCCCGGCCGCTGCTGCGGCGGCATCGCGTCGTGACCCCAGTTGCCCGGTTGCTCGGGCGTGGGGCGCTTGGGCAGGCCGCGGTCGCCGTTCCAGGCGGGTCCGCGTGGCGGGACCCAGACGTCGGCGCTGTCCGGGCTGCCGCCGGTGCGCGGCTCCGCCGGCCTGCCGTTGCCGTCGCGCGGGTCTGCGGGCCAGCCGTTGTTGTCGCGTGGATCGGCGGGCCAGCCGTTGTTGTCGGAGGGACCCCACTGGGGCAGGGACGGCCAGTTGCCGCCGCCCTCCGGATTGGAGGGGAAGGACGGGTGGGACGGGCCCATCTGATAGGTGGGCTGCGGCCAGTCGCCGGCCGGTGACCCCTGCTGGGGCCAGTCCGCGGACTGTTGCGCCGGCATGGACTGCGGCATGGACTGTGGCGGGGGCTGTGGCGGGGCCGTCGGCGGAGCAGGCCAGTCGGTGGCCGGCGGCGCGCCGTGCGGTCCCGAGTACGGCTCGTCCCTGGGACCGGCGCCGGCCCCCGCGAAGGCGGGCGGCTGCGTGCCGGACTGGGGCGAGGATCCCGAGGAAGGTCCGGAGAAGGCGGGAGTGCCGGAGAAGGACGGCTGGCCGGGGAAGGTCGGGGCCTGCGAGCCGAGCATGTTCTCCGGGATGAGCACCATGGCGGTCAGGCCGCCGGAGGCGTGCGGGCGTAACTGCACCCGGATGCCGTGCCGGTGGGCCAGCCTGGCGACCACGAACAGGCCCATGCGGCGCGACACCGACACGTCCACGGAGGGCGCGTCCGTCAGCCGCTCGTTGGCCTGCACCAGCTCTTCCTGGGTCATGCCGATGCCGGAGTCGGTGATCGACAGCATCACGCCGCCGCCGTCGATCCGGCTGCCCGACACCGTCACCCTGGTCTCGCGCGGCGAGAACGACAGCGCGTTCTCCACCACTTCCGCGAGCAGGTGGATGACGTCGTTGACGGCCTGGCCGGCCACCGAGACTCCGTCGGGCACCTGGAGCACCACGCGCTCGTAGTTCTCGACCTCCGACAGCGAGGCCCGCGCGACGTCCACCAGCTTGACCGGCTGGCTCCACCGCCGCGGCGGATCCTGACCCGCCAGCACCAGCAGGTTCTCACTGTTACGCCGCATACGCGTCGCCAGATGGTCCAGCTTGAACAGGTTCCCGAGCCGCTGCTCGTCCTGCTCACCCTGCTCCAACCCATCGATCAACGTGATCTGCCGCTCCACCAGCGTCTGACTACGCCGCGACAGGTTCACGAACATCGCATTCACATTGCTCCGCAGCCGCGACTCCTCACCCGCCAGCCGCACAGCCTCAAGGTGCACCTCGTCGAACGCGCGCGCGACCTCGCCGATCTCGTCGTGCGTGTCCACGCCGATCGGGATCACCGGGCCGACCGTTCCGTCTCCGCTCTCGCGGAGCTGCCGCACGGTCTCCGGCAGGCGGTTGCCCGCGATGTCGAGCGCCTCGCCGCGCAGCTTGCGCAGCGGCCTGATGAGCGAGCGGGCGATGAGCGAGATGACCGCGAGCACCACCAGCAGCAGGAGCAGGATGAGGCCGCCGGAGATCAGCGCCGAGCGGTTGGCGCCCTCCTCCAGGGCCCTGGCGCGCAGGATGACGGAGGAGGACAGGTCCTTCTCCACGCTCCTGAGCGCGTCGATCTTGCCGGTGCTGACGTCGAACCACGTGGCCACGTCCCTGTCGGGCCGCAGTCCGATGCTCAGCTCCTTGGCCTCGGCGGCCTGCGCCATGGCCCGCAGCCGGAACAGGTCGGTCTGGTCGACGTCCCTGCCCACGACGGTGTTGCGATAGAGCTCGAGCTGGTCGAGGTTGGCCAGAGTGCCGAACAGCGTCTCCTCGCTCTCCTCACGCGACTTGGCGTCCGTGAGCGCGTCGAGCTCGCCGCTGTCGAAGCCCTTCTTGTCCAGCGCGCTGGCCAGGATGCCGCGCTGCTTGGACGCCTGTTCCTTGGCGCGCGCGATCGCGGCCATGGAGCTGGCACTGTGCGAGACCTGGTCGTCCACCGCGACCTGGCCGACCTGGTCATGGAACTGCAGCAGGGTCGCGATGATCTGCGAGTACTTCTGGATCATGGGCAGGGGCTGGATCTTCCCGTTGACCGCCGTCTCACGCAGCGTCGGGATCTCCTCCAGGCGCCGCAGCACCGGTCGTATGGCTTCTGGATGCGTGTCGGTGAGTGCCAGCGCCCGTTGCTTGGACTCGTCGATGAGGCCGTTCACCCCGCTGTAGGTGGTGCGGAGCTGGGCCTCGCGGCTGTCGGGCCGGCCCTGGGCGATGTAGAGGGCGGTTTCGTCGCGTTCGAAGGACAGCTCGTGCGTGACCGCCCCGAGCTGTTCGCTCAGCTCGGCGACCTCACGAAGGGTCTGGTACGTGTTGGCGTCGCTGAGCGAGGTGACCACGTTCAGCCCGCCCAGCCCCACGGCAACGGCCGTGGGAACCACGATCAGCGCGACAAGACGCGATCGCACGTGCCAGTTGCCGAGCCCGAACCTGTTGGAGGTAGGTTTCGACAGCCGACGCTTCTGATGCCCGTGCGGCTCGCGGTCAGCGGAAGCTTCAGCGCTCTGCGTTCTCACTTGCCTTCGCAACCTCTCGCCCCGGAGGGGAATTCTCGGTGACCATGCAGGTAAATGCACGTGGGGCAATATGTACATCGAGATAAGCGCCATTTGAGCACAGGGGTCGGCGAGGGCCAACCACTACTAGTGCCCCGATGAGGTGTTTATCCCGGATTGTCCAAAAAATTCGACAGAATCGGTAGATGGCGTCCTATCAGGTGAAACAGGAATAGCGGATCGTTCCACGAGCCGCTTCCGGACTCGCAGAAAAGATCGAATGGCCAGTATCATCAGTAACTGAAGTCTCGCCGCTACCTCCTTTCCCAAAACGGACAAACATCGGGATTCTTGCAGGTCCTTAAATTTTCACGATATAGCGGCACCTAGACATTGCAACCACAAGTGTGAGCTTCGCGATAAAGACCGGCCATTTGGTGCTACGGTCAAGCCCTGTTGTGCGTCAGGCACACAGCCCCCGGGAGCAGAAGCCACCCGGTTCCCCCCTGGCTCCATCTGAAGGGAGTCCCTGACATGAGGCTTGGCCGTCCCGCCAGGGCCGCCATCATCGGGTTCGCTCTCACACTCGGCGCCGTGGCGTGCAGCAGCGGCGGAACTACGACCGCCAGCGCCCCGCCGTCCGCATCCGCGAGCGGTGGCCTGGAGAAGACAAAGCTCAAGATCGCAACCCTGCCGGCCATCGACAGTGCCGCCCTCTACGTGGCCATCGATCAGAAGCTCTTCGAGCAGGAGGGCCTGGAGGTCACGCCACAGGTCGTCCAGGCCGCTCCCGAGGCCATCCCCATGCTGCTGAACGGCGAGATCGACGCCATGTTCGGCAACTACGTGTCCATGTTCGCGGCGCACGACAAGCAGGCACTGAAGCTGCGCATCCTGGCCGAGGGCTCTCGCGCGGCCCCCGACTCGCTCAGCATCATGGCTCTGCCCGGCTCCCCCATCAAGACGGCCAAGGACCTCGAAGGCAAGACGATCAACGTGAACGTCCTGCACAACTTCCAGGAGCTGGCACTGACCCAGGTGCTCAAGGCCAACAACGTCGATCCGGGCACGATCAAATACGTCCCGGTGACGTTCCAGAACATCATGTCCTCCTGGAAGGGCGGCCAGATCGACGCCGCCTACCTGGGCGAGCCGATGGTCACGGCGGCCACCTCGGCGATGGGCGCGCGCAAGATCCTCGACCCGGCGTCGGGACCCGCGGCGGAGTTCCCGATCTCCGGCTACGTCAGCACACAAGAGTGGTACGACAAGAACCCGAAGGTCTCCGCGGCCTTCCAGCGGGCCATCCACAACGCGGCCAAGCTGATGGAGAACAACCGTGAAGTGGTGGCCAAGGTGCTGCCGACCTTCACGCAGATCGACGCGGCGACGGCGGCGACCGTCACGTTCCCGTTCTTCTCCAGCAACGACAATCCGGTCCGCCTCCAGCGGGTGGCCGACTGGATGCTGGAGGCCAAGTGGCTCATGAAGGCGATCGACGTCAAGTCGCTGATGTCGCCCACCACCTCCGGGTGAGCGCTCAGAGCCTGGCGCCCGTCCGCCCGGCGACCAGCGCCACGCGCTGGTCACGCCGGGCGGCGGGGGCCCTCGCCTTCGCCTCGCTGATCGAGCTGCTCAGCCGCACCGGCCTGGTCGATCCCGAGATCCTGCCGCCCGCCACGGAGATCGTGGGGCGCGCGATCACCCTGATGTCCGACCCCCTCTTCCACGCGCACGCCCTGACGAGCCTGCTGGCCTGGGCCATCGGGCTCGGGCTCGCGACCGTGCTCGCGGTGCCGCTCGGGCTGCTGCTCGGCAGCGTGCCGATCATCGACGCCGCCACCCGCTCGGTGGTGGAGTTCCTGCGGCCGATCCCGTCGGTGGCGCTCATCCCCCTGGTGGCGCTGGTGATCGGGACGGGCCTGCAACTGCGGGTCACGCTGGTGGTCTACGCCTCGCTGTGGCCCATCCTCTACAACACGATGTACGGTCTGCGCGGCGTCGACCCCGTGGCCAAGGAGACCCTGCGGTCCTACGGCTTCGGCCGGCTCTCCGTGCTGCTGCGCGTGTCCCTGCCGTCGTCGGCGCCGTTCATCACGACCGGGTTCCGGCTGGCCGCCGGGGTCGCGCTCATCCTGACCGTCAGCACCGAGATCGTGGCCGGGCGGGGCGAGGGCATCGGCGTGTTCATCTTCTTCGCCGGCATCGCCGTGCCCGCGCGGATGACCGACATTCTGGCCGGGGTGTTCTGGGTGGGCCTGTTCGGGGTCCTGGTGAACGCGCTCCTGGTCGCCGGCGAGCGCCGGGCGTTCCGCTGGCACCACGCGCGGTTGGGAGAGCAGGGATGAAGACCTCGGCTCGCATCACCACGAGAGATGCCACAAGGGCTGCCACGGGGACACCGGGCAAGCACCGTCCGGCCCCCGTCCGGCGCCGGAGGGGCCGCCTGCGCGCGGCGGCGTTCCGGTGGCTGGTGCTGGTCGTGCTCGTCGCCGTCTGGGAGGCGGCGACGAGGGTGGCGGGCAGCACGTTCTTCCCGCCGCCCAGCACGATCGTGACGCGGATGCACGCGATGTGGTTCTCCGGCCCGCCCGGCAGGCTGTTCCTGACCGACCTGGCCGTGGACAACATCCTGCCGAGCCTGGGCAGGATGGCCGCCGGGTTCGCCGGTGGCGCGCTGGCCGGGGTGGCGCTCGGGCTGGCGCTGGGGCTGTCGTCCAGGACGTACGACTATCTCGACGGGGTGCTGCAGTTCCTGCGGGCGATCCCGCCGCCCGCGCTGGTGACGGTCTTCCTGGTGGTGTTCGGGTTCGGGCTGCGGATGCAGCTGGCGTTCATCATGTTCAGCATCGTGTGGCCGGTGCTGCTCAACACCGCCGACGGCGCCCGTTCCGTCGAGCCGCTGCACCTGCAGACGTGCCAGGTGTTCCGGCTGTCGAGAGCCGAGCGGCTGATCCGGGTGGTCCTCCCGTCGGCGCTGCCCAAGATGTTCGCGGGGCTGCGGCTGGCGCTGTCGCTCTCCCTGATCGTCATGGTGTTCGCCGAGCTCCTGCCCGGCACCACGAACGGCATCGGGTTCCAGCTCACCGACGCCTACTCGACGTTCGACCTGCCCGCCATGTGGGCCGCGATCGTGCTGCTCGGGGTGCTGGGCTACCTGCTCAACGAGGTGTTCCTGATCGTCGAGCGCCGCGTGCTGGCCTGGCACCACGCCGCCACGCAGACGGCCGGCTAGCGTCCCCGTCGACCTCGCGGGGCCGATGATCTTCTCATCCGATGGGGGCGTCGTGCGGACGATGATCGTGGGTGGCGGCATCGGCGGGCTCACCACGGCGTTGAGCCTGCACGCGGCCGGGCTGGAGTGCGTCGTGGTGGAGGCGGCCGGCCCGCTGCGGCCGCTCGGCGTGGGCATCAACCTGCAGCCGCACGCCGTGCGCGAGCTGAGCGAGCTGGGGCTGGACGACGTGCTCGCGGAGCTCGGGGTGGAGACGAGCTTCATGACGATCGCCGACCGGCACGGCAACGTCATCCTGGCGTTGCCCCGCGGGCGCGCGGCCGGCTACCGGTGGCCGCAGTACAGCATCCACCGGGGCGAGCTGCAGATGGCGCTGCTCGCGGCGGTCGAGGAGCGGGCCGGGCCGGTGCGCACAGGGGTCAGGTTCGAGGGGTTCGAGCAGGACGGCGACGGGGTGAGCGTCACCCTGCGGCAGGGCGGGCGGGTGCTGCGGGAGCGGGTGGACGTGCTGGTCGGCGCGGACGGGCTGCAGTCCGCCGTACGCGCCCGGCTGCACGATCCGGCCGGCGATCCGCTGTTGTGGGACGGGATCAGGATGTGGCGCGGGGTCGCGCGGGGCGAGCCGATCCTGGACGGGGCGACGGTGCTGGCCGGCGGGTCGAACGCGACCAGCAAATTCGTGACTTATCACATTTCGGTCCGTGAACCCCGGCTGATCAATTGGGTGGCCGAAGTGAAGGTGGCCGAGCCGGGAGCCGTTCCGGAGGCCGATTGGTCCCGCGCGGGCAGCCTGGACGACGTGGCCGTGCATTTCGCGGACTGGAAATACCCGCTCGCCGACATCCCGGCGCTGCTGACCGCCACCGAACGAATCCTGGAATATCCGATGGTGGATCGGAATCCGCTGCCGCACTGGGGCGAGGGGCGGGTGACCCTGCTCGGGGACGCGGCGCACCCCATGTATCCCGTCGGGTCCAACGGCGGCTCCCAGGCCGTCCTCGATGCCCGGGTACTGGCCAGATGCCTGGCCACGGACGGGGATCCGGCTCGGGCGCTGGCGGCGTACGAGGAGGAGCGGCGGCCACCCACGTCGGCGCTGGTGCTGGCGCACCGGGCGCTGCCGATCGAGCAGACGATCAGGCTGGTGACCGAGCGGGCGCCCGGCGGGTTCTGCGACATCGCGGACGTGCTGACCGAGCAGGAGCTGGCCGGCATGGCGGCCGCGCAGCGCCGCATCTCGGACGCGGACGTGCGCGCACTGAACACGCGGGAGTCGTGGAGTGTCCGCTGAGCGCGGGTATACCCGTCAGAGCAATGACAGTGGCGAAGTCCCGAGAGTAAGATCGCGCCCTGAAGAGGTTTACCTGACTGACATGTCCCGCTTTTCCCACTCCGATAGAGTGATTTCCGGCTTTGACCTTGTCGCCGTGTTGTCCGCGGTCTCGCCCCCTAGGAATTCCATGCTCGAGATAGACAACCTCTCCCACGTTTACGGTGGCGGCAGCCCGAACGCGCACCACGCCATCGAAGGCCTCAACCTGAGCGTCGCCGAGGGCGAGCTGCTGTGCATCGTCGGGCCCTCGGGCTGCGGGAAGTCGACCCTGCTCCGGTCGATCGCCGGTCTCATCACGCCGACGGGCGGGCAGGTCAGGGTCGAGGGCGAGCTCGTCCGCCAGACGCCGGACAACCTGGCCGTGGTGTTCCAGGACTACAGCCGTTCGCTGTTCCCGTGGATGTCGGTGGCCGACAACGTGGCGCTGCCGCTGCGCCGCAAGAGCATGGACAAGCGCCAGCGCCGCGAGGCCGCCCAGGAGGCGCTGGATTCGGTGGGCCTGTCGGGGGCGGGGCGCAAATACCCGTTCCAGCTCTCGGGCGGCATGCAGCAGCGGGTGGCGATCGCGCGGGCGCTGGCCTACCGGCCGACGCTGATGCTGATGGACGAGCCGTTCGGCTCGGTGGACGCGCAGACCCGGGAGGACCTGGAGGACCTGGTGCTCAAGGTCCGCGGACACCACCAGATGACGATCGTGCTCATCACGCACGACATCGACGAGAGCGTCTACGTGGGCGACCGCGTGGTGGTGCTGTCGAAGGCGCCCGCGCACGTGGTGGGCGACCTCAAGGTGAGTCTGCCCGGCCCGCGTGACCAGATCACGACCCGCGAGCACCCCGACTTCGTCCACCTCCGCGCCGAGGTGGGCCGCCTGGTCCGCGGTCACGCGACCGTATAGGTCGTTCCCGGCTTTCCGCTGGACGCCGCCGGCATTCTCGGCGGCGTCCAGTCGCGTTATGGGGTCAGGCGTTCGCGTAGCGGGTGGCCAGGCTGTGCAGGAGGTCGCGTAGCTCCGGCGGGTCCAGGACGGTGAAGGGCACGCCGAGAGTGCCCAGGAACGCGGCCACGTTGTGCAGCGTCTCGCCGCCCGTCTCCAGCACCCCGTCGTCGTGCAGAAGGCCCACGGTCGGCGGCAGGATCTCGGAAAGCCGCTCCATCGGGGCGTGCAGGTGCACGCGCGCCTGATACGGCCAGGCCGTCGAGCCGACGCCGCGCACGACGTGGGTGGCCGCGTCGCTCGGAGGCTCACGCGGGGTGAAGCGGGGGCCGTTCGGGATGCGGAGGCGGATGCGGTCGGCGCGGAACGTACGCCAGTCGGCCCGGCCGGTGTCCCAGGCCAGCAGGTACCAGCGGCGGCCGGTGTAGACCAGCCGATGCGGCTCGGCGGCCCGCGTGGCCTCGGTGCCGTCGTGCCCCCGGTAGTCGAAACGCAGCTGCTCGTGGTCCCTGATGGCGGCCGAGATGGCGGTGAGCGTCTCGGCCGCGACCGTGGGGCCGCGCCCCGCGACCGACACGGTGGCCGCGTCCATGGCGTCGATGCGGTGCCGCAGCCGTGACGGCAGCATTTGCTGGAGCTTGGTGAGGGCGCGCAGCGAGGTCTCCTCGATGCCGGACACCGTGCCGGCCGCGGCCGCGTGCAGGCTGACCGCCACGGCCACCGCCTCCTCGTCGTCCAGGATCAGCGGGGGCAGCGCCGCGCCCGCGCCGAGCCGGTAGCCGCCGGCCGTGCCGGTGGTGGAGTGGATCTGGTAGCCGAGGATGCGCAGCCGCTCGACGTCGTTGCGGACGGTCCTGGTGGTCACGTCGAGCCGCCGGGCCAGCTCGCCGCCCGGCCAGTCGGGACGCGACTGCAGGAGGGACAGCAGGCGCAGGAGCCGGACCGAGGTTTCTAACATATTCCGCATTCTGCCCGACGTTGAGGAACCGTACGTTCCTCAACAGCTCATAACGTACGGGAAAGAACGCAAACGAAGGAGCAGACATGCTGCGAGGACCCGCCACCATCAACATCTGGGCCGACGACGTGGCCGCGGCCGGGAAATGGTACGCCGAGCTGCTCGGCGTCGAGCCGTACTTCGAGCGTCCCGGTGACGGGCAGCCGGCCGCCTACCTGGAGTTCAGGATCGGGGACCACCAGGCCGAGCTGGGCCTGATCGACCGGAGCTACGCCCCGCCCGGCACGGCCACGACTCCGGGGGGCGCGGTGGTCCACTGGCACGTCGACGACGTCCAGGCCGCTCTCGACCGGCTGCTGTCGCTGGGCGCCACGCCGCACATGCCGCTCACCGAGCGCGGGCCTGGGTTCGTCACCGCCTCGGTGATCGACCCGTTCGGCAACGTGCTGGGCGTCATGTACAACGTGCACTACCTGGAGATGCTGGACCGATGATGCACTTCGCGGACGCCGCCGCATGGGAGTCGTGGCTGGCCGGGCACCACGAGGACGAGGACGACGCGTGGCTGATGATCGCCAAGAAGGGCTCCCCCGTCACCACGCTCACCATCGTCGAGGCGCTGGAGGTGGCGCTGTGCCACGGCTGGATCGACAGCCGGCGCAGGTCCCTGGACGAGCACTGCTACCTGCAGCGGTACTCGCGCCGGCGCAAGGGCAGCCCGTGGTCGCGGAAGAACGTCGAGCGGGTGGAGGCGCTGACCGCCGCCGGGCGGATGCGGCCGTCCGGCCTGGCGGAGGTCGCCGCGGCCCAGGGCGACGGACGGTGGGCGGCGGCCTACGCGGCCCAGCGTGACGCGACCGTCCCGCCCGACCTGGCCGCCGCCCTGGCGGCCAGGCCGCCGGCGGCGGCCCGCTTCGCGTCGCTCGACAAGACGGGGCGCTACCTGCTGATCCTGCCGCTGCTGAAGGCGCGGACCCCGGCCGGGCGCGCGGCCCGCCTGGAGAAAACGGTCTCCGGCCTCCTGAGCCCGTCGTCCTAGCCGCGCACAGACCTCATCGCTCAATGGCGGGCGGGCTTCCCGTCGCGGGCCTGGGTAAAGGGGTTGCGGAGGCCGGGAGGATGGACGGATGGACAGACAACGGCTCAGCGCCATCGCCCACGGCGACCACCCGATCGCGGCGCCCATCACGCCGGCCAACCTTGACCGGCTGCTGCTCAGGGCAGCCCTGCCCGAAGGCGCGCGGATCCTCGATCTGGGCTGTGGCGAGGGCGAGTGGTCGCTGCGTGCGCTGGAGCTCGTCCCGTCCTCCGTGGCGGACGGCGTGGACTACTCCGAGCACGCCGTGTCGTCGGCGGAGCGCGCCGCCGCCGCGCGCGGCCTGTCCGACCGGCTGTCGCCGCACCTCATGCCGGCCGCGGACTTCGCCGCCGCCGAGCCGTACGACCTGGTCCTCTGCGTGGGCTCGACGCACGCGTTCGGCGGGTTGAAGGAGACGATGGAGACCGTCGCCAGGTTCGTCAAACCCGGCGGGCTGGCCTTGATCGGGGAGGGCTTCTGGGCCCGGCCGCCGAGCCCCGAGCTGGCCGAGGCGATCGGGACCTACCCCGACCTGGCCGGTACGGTGGCCCAGGCGGAGTCCGGCGGCTGGCTGACCGTCTACGCCCACGTGAGCGATCTGGCCGAGTGGGACGAGTACGAATGGTCCTGGACCGGCACCCTGGCCCGCTGGGCCGCCGCGAACCCGGGCCCCGACGGCGAGCAGGCCCTGGCCGCCATGCGGGAGCATCGGGACATCTGGCTCAACGGTTACCGCGACGTGCTCGGCTTCGTCACCCTGCTGCTCCGGCGCATGTGACGGGCCACGTCAGAAGCGTCGGTCCGCGGCACGTGTAACGGGCCACGTCAGAAGCCGCCGGTCAGCGGCACGCGTGACGGGGCCGCGTCAGAAGAAGCCACCGGTCAGCGGCATGGCATGCCGCTGACCGACGTCACGAAATCCCGTTGATCAGCTTCACGATCGGACGCTGGTCAACGTCGTGAAGCTGATCAACGTCACGGGCTGCCGTTGATCAGGGCCAGGGCCAGGGTGGGGCTGAAGGTACCGGCCGGGGTCGTGCCGCCGATGCCGCAGGCGCCGTCGGAGTCGCCCGGCACCTTGACCCAGAGCAGGAACTCGGCGCCACTCGCCGGCCGCGTGGGGGCGGTCCCGAGCTTGCGTTTCGGCGGGTTGCACCAGTTGTCCTCAGGCGTCGAGTCGACGTAGGGGCCGTTGCCGTTCCTGCTGGTGTCGATCACGTACTTCTTGGCGCCCACCGTGCCGGACAGGTGAGAGTTGACCGCGACCGCGTACGTCTCGCTGTCGGCCGTGGTGATGTAGTTGGAGACGTTCAGCGAGAACCCGCGCGTGGTGGCGATGCCCGACTTGACCAGCAGCGGCGCCATGTCGGCCGCCTTGATCCAGGTGGCGTTGCCGGCGTCGAGGTAGACCCAGGCGTTCGGGGCCTGGTCGCGCAGCACCTGCGTGGCGTCCGCCAGGATCCGGTACTGCTCCTCCGGGTCCTTGCCGATCTTGACCAGGCACCCGGCCGCGGCGACCGCGTCGGGCTCCAGCACGACGATCGCGTGCCGGCTGCCGATCGCCTTGGCGAACTCGGTGATCCAGTTGTGGTACGCGGCGGCGTCCGCCGCCCCGCCGTTCGACTGGGTGGCGCAGGCGTCCCGGTTCGGGATGTTGTAGGCCACCAGCATCGGCAGCCGGTCCGCGGCCTGCGCGGCTCCGACGTAGCGGTCCACGGCCAGCGTGAGGTCGCCGAACCAGCCGCCGAACCACTCGAAGATCGGCTTGTTCGCGATGCCGGCCCTGATGGCGTCCGCGGTCGTGCCGGAGTTCTGGTCGGCCCACCTGGCCGGGTTCGACTGGTTGTAGACGAACAGCGCCGTCGGGCGGGTCGTCTGCGTCTCCATCAGCGAGACGTTGTCGAAGCGCACCACCGGGGTGCCGCCGGACCCGCCGAGCTGGAAGGTGACCTCGGCGGCCGTGCTCGTGGTGGCCGTGGCCGCCACGAACGGGATGCTGTACCGCCTGCTTCCCGTGGTCAGCTGCACGTCGGCGGACAGCGACTGGTTGCTGCTCGGCGTGGCGGTGTACTGGACGGTGGTGCGGGCCCGGTAGGCGAGCGTGGAGTAGGCGTCGAACGAGAGCGTGTAGCTCTTGCCGGGGTTCAGGGCGGCCGTGGTGGGGGCGGCCACCATGGCGTCCCACGGGTTGGCCACGACGGCCTTGACGTCCACCCGCATGCGCTCGGCCTCGGCCGTGACCGTGGTCTGGCCGATGGCGGCCCATGGGCTGGTGGAGGTGGTGAAAGCGCCGTTCTGGATGAGCTGGGCGGCAGCCGATGCGGGCTGCGGAAGGACGAGGACGGCCGTGAGGACGGCGGATAAAGCTGCGGTTCTGCGGAATCGCACGTGATCACCTTTCGGCGGGGTCGCCGTTGATCATTACTGACGGTGATTCCCGCGGTCAAGGGATCCGGCACAGGTCGTCCATGCGAGTTCGCCCGGCGTTCACGCCGGCGGCTCACCACCCCCCAGGCCGGGCGAGGGTGGGAGCCGCCGTCGGCCCGGTTACACGGGCGTATGCATGTGGCGGGTCAAAGCGTGTTCCACCAGCGTGATCAGGGTGGATTTGACCGAGTCGCGCGCCCGGGCGTCCAGCCGCACGATCGGGGTGTGCCCGCCGATCGACAGCGCCTCGCGGAGCTCGTCCTCCGCGTGGGCGAACTGGCCGTCCCAGCCGTTGATGCCGATCACGAACGGCAGCTTCGCCTCTTCGAAATAGTCGATGGCGGGGAAGCTGTCGGCCAGCCGGCGGGTGTCCACCAGCACGACCGCGCCGATGGCCCCGCGTACGAGGTCGTCCCACATGAACCAGAACCGGTGCTGCCCGGGCGTCCCGAACAGGTACAGGATCAGGTCACGGTCGAGCGAGACGCGGCCGAAGTCCATGGCGACGGTCGTGGTCGTCTTGTTGGGAGTGAGGGAGACGTCGTCGACGTGCGCGGAGGCGTCCGTCATCACCGCTTCCGTGGTGAGCGGCAGGATCTCCGAGACCGCTCCTACGAATGTCGTCTTCCCCACGCCGAAGCCTCCGGCCACGACGATCTTCGTCGAGGTTAGGCCGGGGCTAGAGCCTGCGAAGTCCACTGAGCACCCTTTCGAGCAAGTTGAGGTCCGGCTTTCCCGCGTCCAGCGCAGGCTGGTGCACGCGGATCAGGCCCTCCGACGCCATGTCGGCGATCAGCACCCGGACCACACCAAGAGGCTGGCGTAAAAGGGCGGAGATCTCAGCAACCGACCTGACGTTCCGGGTCAGCTGGATGATCGCCTGATACTCCGGACTTAGTAGGGAAATGTCTTGGTATTCCGACGTCACGGAGGACACCAAAGCCTCCATGGCGAACTTCATCCGAGGCGCGGTACGCCCCCCGGTCACGGCATAGGGCCGTACCAGGGAGCTCGGCTTCTGCGGACGGGGAGCCGCCGGATGCGGCGGAGTGCTATCACCAGCCCAACCCTGACCTGACACCATGTTCTCCTGTCACCCCCCGGGCTAGCGAGGGCGGGTCGCTTGCAGCTCAGCGCGTACGGCCGGAGTCAACACCTGACCTGCCCGCTCGACCAGCAGGGTCATCTGGTAGGCCACCAGACCCATGTCGCAGTCGGGGGCCGCCAGGACCGCCAAACAGGACCCGTCGCTGATCGACATGATCATCAGGAGCCCACGCTGCATCTCGATAACGGTCTGCGAAACCATACCGCCTTCGAAAACCCGCGCGGCGCCCTGGGTCAAGCTGATCACACCCGAGGCCACCGCGGCGAGCTGGTCGGCCCTGTCCTTGGGAAAACCCTCGGAGAAGGCCAGTGGCAACCCGTCAGACGACACCACTACCGTGTGAGCGACGCCTGGCACGTTGTTCACGAAGTCCGTGATCAGCCAGCTGATACCGCGCGCTCCCTGGCTCATCTCTCTCATTTGTCCTCCTCATTTTCGTCTCCGCGGGTGAACGCCCGGCCTTGCCTGACACCCTGCTGGAAGCTGGAGAGCCGGCTGCGCAACCGCTCAGGTGAGATCTGCGGCGCCGGTGACGATAGGGCCTGGGGCTCGGCGAGGCTCGCCGTGCCAGGGACCAGGTTGGCCTTGGGAACGCGACGCGGCAAGCCCGATTGCGTCGTGCCGCCCTGGGCCGGCTGCGCGGCGGCCTGCGCGGCCTGGAAGCCGGAGTCCGCGGGCGAGGACCAGGTCGCCCCGGCGCCCGACGCGCCCGGCCTGCGCTGCGGCAGGCCCGAGCTGCTGGTCGTCCCCGCGGCGGGCGTCCCGTGTGCGGCGGCCGGAGGCAGCCCGGCTGGGGGCTGCTCGGCGGGCACGGCCGGGTGCACGGCGGTGATCTCCGGTGCGGCCTCGGGCTCGTACGGCTCGTAAGCCGGCCTGATCTGCTCGGGGTCCGGCCGCCGGAACCAGTCGGAGCCGACCGACGAGAAGATCGGCAGGAACTCCTCGCCCGGCTCCTCCATGGGCGAGCTGCGCACCACGGGCAGCGGGCCGGTCATGTCCTGCGAGGAGTAGTCGCCCGGGCCGAACGGGCCGTAGGTGGTCTGCCCGTTCTGCTCGAACTGGTCGGCGGGCTTGAGCTCCTCGTTGAACGGCGACTGGTACTGCTCGCCGAACTGGGCCCTGGGCCGCTCCTCCGCGTCGAACAGCGACCTGCGCGGCGCCGGGTCCGCGAAGGACGTCCACCGCGGCTCCTCCTCCTGCTGCTGCGGCGGTGGCGGCTCCGTCGCGAACGACGGCCAGCGCGGCTCGCCCTCCTGGAGCGGCGGCGGCTGCTCGGCGAACGACGGCCACCGGTTGTCCGCGAACGGCGACGGCGCGGGCTCGGCCGGCTGCTCCTCGGCGAACGAGGGCCACCGGTTCTCGGCGAAGGGCTGCTGCGGCACGGCCGGCGGCTCGCCCGCGAAGGACGGCCAGCGCGAATCGTCCTGCGCGCCCTGCGGCTGCTGCTCGGCGTACGGCCGCTCGCCATAGGGCTGCTCGTTGTACGGCTGCTCACCGAACGGCCGCTCGCCATGGGGCTGCTCGTTGTACGGCTGCTCACCGAACGGCTGCTGGGCCGCGGGCTGCTCGCCGAACGCGGGCGCCTGCTCGCCGAAGGCCGGCCAGTTGCCGGTCCCCGGCGCGGGCAGCGACCCCGGCCACTGCGTGTCCACCACCCGGTCGGGCGTGTCCATGGGAGGCACCGACGGGTAGGTGCCCGAGCCGTTCTGCGACGGCTGCGTGAACATGCTCGGGTCGAACGTGGTGAACGCCTCGTACTGGCCGCCCTGCTGGGTGCCGGGACCGCCGCTGATCAGCATGTCGGGCATCATGACCAGCGCGCTCAGCCCGCCGGTCTCCCGCATGCTGAGCTGCACCCGGATGCCGTGCCGCAGCGCCAGCCGGCCGACCACGAACAGGCCCATGCGCCGCGAGACCGACACGTCGACCACGGGCGGGTTGGCCAGGCGCCAGTTGGCCTCCGACAGCTCCTCCTGGCTCATCCCGATGCCCAGGTCGTTGATCGACACGAGCACGCCGCCCTCGACGGGGGTGCTGGCGACCTGGACCTTGCTCTCCCTGGGCGAGAAGGAGATGGAGTTCTCGATCAGCTCGGCGAGCAGGTGGACGGCGTCGGTGACGGCCGGGCCGACGATCAGCGTGCCCGACGGGATCTGGATCTGGACCCGCTCGTAGTTCTCGACCTCGGACAGCGAGGCGCGGGCGACGTCGACCAGCGGCACCGGCTCGCTCCACTTGCGCGCGGCCTCCTGGCCGGCGAGGACGAGGAGGTTCTCGCTGTTGCGGCGCATGCGGGTGGCGAGGTGGTCGAGCCTGAACAGGTTCGAGAGCCGCTGCTCGTCCTCTTCACCCTGCTCCAGGCCCTCGATGAGCTGCAGCTGCCGCTCGACCAGGGTCTGGCTGCGACGGGAGAGGTTGACGAACATCGAGTTGACGTTCGCGCGCAGCTTGGCCTCGTCGCCGGCCAGGCGGATCGCCTCGCGGTGGACCTCGTCGAACGCCCGCGCCACTTCACCGATCTCGTCGCGGGTGTTGACGCCGACCGACGGCACCTCGGGCACCTGAGCGCCTTCGCCGGACTCGCGCAGCACGCGGACGGTCTCGGGCAGCCGGCTCGTGGCCACCTGGAGCGCTTCGGCGCGCAGCCGGCGCAGCGGGCGGACCAGCGATCCGGCCACGCGGGTGGTGATGATCAGGACGAGCAGCAGCAGGACGAGGATCAGCGCGCCGGAGATGATGGCGGTGCGCTGCTCGGTGTCGCTCAGGTCCCGGGTGGTGGCCACGATCTTGGTGGCCAGGCTGTCCTCGACCTTGCGCATCGCGCTGCCGGTCGCGGTGGTGCTGTCGAACCAGAGGCTGAGGTCCCGGTGGGTGGTGACGTCGAGGTCCTTGATCCGGTTGAACTCGCGGACCTGGGCGAGCGCGCGCTGCCGCATGGCGTCGGCGCGGTCGACCTGCAGGCCCTTGACCCCGTCCTGGTACGCCTTCAGGTCCTTGGCGTCGGCCTCCAGCTCGAAGGAGGCCAGCTCGGCCTGCTGCTTGTCCCAGGAGCCCAGGAAGTTGGCCCAGTCGTCGCTGTCGAGCTTGCGCTGCACCAGCACCATGATGAGG
Source organism: Nonomuraea rosea (assembly GCF_039539705.1). Classification (NCBI taxonomy): domain Bacteria; kingdom Bacillati; phylum Actinomycetota; class Actinomycetes; order Streptosporangiales; family Streptosporangiaceae; genus Nonomuraea; species Nonomuraea rosea. The sequence goes on from NZ_BAABDQ010000028.1 coordinate 141,368, forward strand.
ATGATCTGCTGACGCGAGACCTCCTCCTTCATCCGCTGGAGCGATCCGAGCGCGGCCACGTCACCCTGGAGCGCGTCGTCGCTGACGCCGTCGCCCAGGTCGCCCTGGATGGCGGAGAAGACGTCGATCATCGTGGTGTACGTGCTGATGGCCGCGCGCGGCGGCACGCTCCCGACCATGGAGTCGCGCAGGCTGTCGAGGCCGTCGAGCCAGCGGCGCATGTTCTCGACGCCCTCGCGGACTCGGGTGGAGTACGCGGCGTCGATGCTCGCGGCGGAGGTGAGCACCTGCTTCTTGGCCGAGTCGGTCGCCTGGCGCTGCGTCTTGAGCTGGACGAAGCGCTGGCTCTTGGTGCGGTCGGCGACGTACCACGCGGTGAGCGTGCGTTCCTTGCCGAGCTCGTGGTCGAGGGCGCCGATGCGCTGGACCAGCTCGGCGACCTGGGTCAACCGGCGGTACTCGGCGCTGGTGCCGATGGCGTTGGCCAGCTGCACGCCGGCGAGCAGCACACCCACGACGGTGGGGATGAGGATCAGCGCGACCAGCCTGGAGCGCACACGCCAGTTGCCCAGCCGGAACCGTCCGCCTGTGTACTCCCCTGACCTCGTGTGCCGGGGGTCTTTCGTCCTCACTGAGTCTCGCAACCTCTCGCCGGTACGTGCTCGAAAGAAATCAGACACGCGTGTGGCGCATGGGATTCTGTCCGGCTGGGTAATTGGAACACAACCCGTACCAGATCGGCCAACCGAACATATCCCATCACATGCACCCAAAGGGTCACTTCACGGTGCATTTCGCCGTACACGTTTTCAGGCGGGCCGGAACGAATCCCGTTCGGCCGGTGCCGCGTGCTTCACCATCAGGTGCCGCGTCACCGAGTACTCCTGCACCGCCTCCTGGCTCATGTCCTTGCCGAAGCCGCTGCCCTTCACCCCGCCGTGCGGCGCCTCACTGGCGATGGGCAGATGGTCGTTGACCCAGGTCACGCCCACATCGAGCCGATGTGAGACGCGCATGGCCCTGGAGACGTCACGCGACCACACAGACGAGGCGAGACCGTAGCGGGTGTCGTTGGCGAGCCTGACCGCCTCGTCCTCGCCGTCGAACGGCAGGACCACGAGGACGGGCCCGAAAAGTTCACCTTGGACGATCTCACTCTCCTGTGCGACGTCGCTCACAAGGGTAGGCGGATAGAAGTAGCCAGGTCCGTCAATCGGCACACCTCCGTGCAGAACCCGCCCATTCGCCCTGGAGACGAACCCGTGCACCCGGTCCCGGTGCGCGGCGGAGATCAGCGGGCCGATGTCCGTCGCGGGGTCCCAGGGATCGCCGACGGTGATGTTGGCAAGAGTTGCCCGGATCGCCTCGACCGCTTCCGCGTACACCTCGCGGGCGACGTACACGCGGGTGGCGGCGGTGCAGTCCTGGCCGGTGTTGTACGTGGCGCCCATCGCCACCCCGTGGGCCATCTCCGCCAGGTCGGCGTCCTCGAAGACCAGCGCCGGCGCCTTGCCGCCGAGCTCCAGATGGACGCGCTTGAGCGTGGCGGCGGCGCCGGTCATCACGGCCCGGCCGGTCTCGGTCGAGCCCGTGACGCTGACCATGTCCACGCCGGGGTCGGTGACCAGGGCCTGGCCGACGGCCGCGTCGCCCGTGACGGCCTGTACGAGCCCTTCGGGCGCGCCCGCCTTGGCGAACAGCTCGGCCAGCCGCAGCGTCGTGCGCGGCGTCTGCGGCGCCGGCTTGATCACCACCGCGTTGCCCGCCGCCACCGCCGGTCCGACCTTCCAGACGGCCATGACGAACGGGAAGTTCCACGGCGCGATCGACCCCACCACCCCGACGGGACGGCGCAGCATGACCGAGGTGTAGCCGGGGCTGAACACCCCGGCGCCCGACCCTTCGAGCGAGCGGGCGGCGCCGGCGAAGAAGCGCAGGTTGTCCGCGGCGAACGGCAGCTCGCCGTCCCTGAACACCGCCGCCGGCTTGCCCGTCTCCTCGACCTCGAGCCTGGTCAGCTCGTCGGCGTCGGCCTCCACCAGGTCGGCCAGCCGCAGCAGCAGCCGGGCCCGCTCGGCCGGAGTGGTCTGCGACCACTCCTGGAACGCGCCACGGGCCGCCTGTACGGCCGACGCCACACCCTCCACCGGCGTATCCGGAATTTCGGCACACGGGAGCCCGGTGGCGGGGTTGATCAGTTCACGCATCGGATTACTTCATCTCTCAGGGGGTTGTGCTACTTGCCGAGCTGCTCGATCAGGTCGGCGGCCTTGCGCAGGCCGTCGCGACGCCGGATCTCCTCGCCCGCGGCGGCGAGCCTCGCGCGCATCTCGTGGTCACCGAGCAGCCGCGTGACCGCTCCCGTCAGTTCCTCGTCCGTGAAGGTATAGGTCGAAAGCCTGACACCATAACCCAATTCGCTGACCCTCTGGGCGTTGTCGTACTGGTCCCAGAAGAGCGGCAGCAGGATCATCGGCTTGCCGAAGTGCAGCGCCTCGGTGGTCGTGTTGTTGCCGCCATGGGTGATGACCACGTCACACAGAGGAATGATCTTAGTCTGCGGAAGGAACTCCGCGCCCCACATGTTGTCCGCCAGCTTGATCTCCTCGTGCAGCGGGCCCTTGGAGACGATGTACTGGTGCGGCGTCGTGGCCAGCACGTCGATCACCCGCTGCATCAGCTCCACGTCGGAGGAGCCGAGCGAGCCGAGCGAGAAGTAGATCAGCGCGCCCTCGTTGCCCTTGAAGGGCAGCGTGAAGTCCTCGTCCGTCTCACGGACCGAGGAGTCGAGCCGGTGCCAGTTCGCGCCGAGCGGGCGGGCGCCGGTGTAGTCGAGGAGCTCGGGGAAGACGTAGAGGTTCAGGTCGCCCTCGTGGATGAAGTCGAGGTCGGGCAGCGGCTCGGTGCCCTGCTCGACGCTCCACTCGTTGAAGGCGGTCCAGAGCTCGCGGTGGGTGCGGTCGTACTCGGCGCGGAAGGCCTCCCACTCGGAGCGGTCGTCGGCGGGCAGGCCGGAGAAGACCGGCGCGACGCCCTCGCCGCGCACCTCAAGCGGGTTGCAGGAGACGATCCGGACGAACTTCTTGCCCGCCGTCAGCAGCGCCGGGAACGTGATCACGTTGTCCTCGACGATCACGTCCGGGTTCACCCGCTCGATGATGGCCTTGAGCTGGGGCTCGCAGTATTTCGCGCCGTCGATCAGCTCGGCCCAGATCGGCTTGGTGACGGTCTCGAGCTGCTCACGGGTGCTCTTGCGGTATTCAGGCGCGGTCTCGCGGATGAAGTCCTTCCAGAACTGGCCCGGGTCCTGCTCCTCGGCCTCGGCGTTCTCGGGCGGAGGCGCCAGGTCGACCAGGTCCTCCTCGAAGCCGAGTGCTTCGAGCTTGCCCTTCCACGAGGCCTCGGCGGCGAAGACGACGCGGTGGCCGCGCTGACGCAGGATGTCGCCGACGCCGATGCAGTTGTTGGTCGGGCCGTAGGCGCTTTCAGGCATGAACAGGATGGTGAGAGACATCGAGACTCCGGGGAAGCTCATCAAATTGAAGAGGAATTCAAAAAGTTGTCTAGCGGGATGGTCAAGTTACGGGCACTATGGTCACGGCTAACTGAATGGCATGCCAATGAGTGAAGGTCGTGAGGGTGGCGCAGCGTAAAAGCCGTAGTGACCGGCGCATCGATTTGATCGAGGCCGCACGCAGGGCCATCATCCGCTACGGCATAGACGGTGTACAGCTCTCGCACGTCGCGGAGGAGGCCGGGCTGACCTCCGGCGCCGTCCTCTACCACTACCCCGACCTCGCCGAGCTGCTGGTCGAAGCCCAGCACGCGGGCATGGAGCGCTTCTACGAGCAGCGGATGCGCCGGCTCGCCACGATCACCGGCCCGGCCGAGAAGCTGGTCGTCACGATCAGGTCGGGCCTGCCCACCGGGCCGCTCGATCCCGACGTGCGCCTGCTCAACGAGCTGGGCGGGGCCGCCGGCCGCAACAGGGTCTATGGCGTGTTGCTCACCTCGCTCTATGACCGTCAGGTGTCGATGTACCAGTCGATCCTGGACACGGGGGCCGCGCTGGGGGTGTTCGCGCTGACGGCCGACTCGGTGACGGTCGCGCGCAACCTGGTGGCCCTGGAGGACGCGTACGGCTACCGCATCACGGCCAGGCACCCGCTGATCGGCCCCGAGGAGGCGGCCGAGCTGATCCTGTCCTACGCCCGCACGGTCACGGGCAACGACCTGGACTTCTGACCGGCCGCGGCCGGCCCTCACCGGTCGACCGCCATGATGACCGCGTCCTCGGCGTTCCAGCGCACCTTGACCTTGGCGCCGGGCTGCACGGCGCTCGCTCCCTGCACGGCGGCGAGCACCGGCTTGACGTGTCCCGGCACCTCCACGGAGATGTGTGACACACCACCGTAAAAGCTGACGTCCAGGACGCTGCCCTTCAGCCCTCTGGTGGCGCTCTCGTCGGCCAGCTCGATCCGTTCGGGCCGAACCGCCAGCAGCGCCTCCGCGCCCGCCTCCAGCTCCGTGAGGGGCCTGCCGGGCAGCATGCCGAAGTCGCCGCTCTTGAGCGCCTCCATGCCGCTGGCCGTGCCCCCGAAGAGGTTGTTGGCGCCGACGAAGTCGGCCACGAACGGCGACTTCGGCCGCTCGTAGAGCGCGACGGGCTCGTCCACCTGGCGCACCTCGCCGCTGTCGAAGACCGCGATGCGATCGGCCAGCGACATGGCCTCCTCCTGGTCGTGGGTGACGACCACGAACGTGATGCCGACGTCGTGCTGCAGCCGCTTGAGCTCCAGCTGCATGTCCGCGCGGACCTTCTTGTCCAGCGCCGACAGCGGCTCGTCGAGCAGCAGCAGGCGCGGCCGCTTGACGATGGAGCGAGCCAGCGCCACCCGCTGCCGCTGCCCGCCGGACAGCTGCGCGGGCTTGCGCGAGGCGTGCGCCGACAGGCCCACGGTCTCCAGCACCTCGCCGACGCGCTGCTTGATCTCCTGGCGGGGCAGCCGCTCCCGCTCCAGCCCGTAGGCCACGTTCTTGGCCACGGTCATGTGCGGGAACAGCGCGTACGACTGGAACATGAGGCTGATCGGCCGCCGGTTCGGCGACATGGCCAGCAGGTCGTCCCCGTCGAGGGTCACCCGGCCCGCGTCCGGCCGCTCGAACCCGGCGATGATGCGCAGCAGCGTGGTCTTGCCGCAGCCGGAGGGCCCCAGCAGGGCGAAGAACTCGCCCTGCCGGATCTCCAGCGAGACGCTGTCGAGCGCGGTGACGTCCCCGAACCTGCGGGTGATCCCGTCAATCTTGAGCACGCGATTCCCCGATCTTGGTCAGGCGCTGCCCGGCGATCACCGCCGTGAAGCTCACGAGGAGCAGGATCGCGGCCAGTGCGTTGATCTCCGGGGTCACCCCGAAACGAATCATTGAATAGATGACGATCGGCAGCGTCTGGTCGGAGTTGCCGATCGTGAAGAAGGCGATCACGAACTCGTCCAGCGAGAGCGTGAAGGCCAGCAGCGCGCCCGCGACGATGCCGGGCGCGAGCTGCGGCAGCGTGATCTTCATGAACGTCGTCACCGGCCCGGCGCCCAGGTCGCGGGAGGCCTCCTCCAGCGAGGTGTCGGCGTTGGCCAGCCGGGTGCGCACCACGGCCGCGACGAACGCCATCGCGAACACCCCGTGCGCGAGCACCGCCGAGTACAGCCCGAGCGTGAGCTGGATCATGCCGTAGAAGACCAGCAGCCCGATCCCGAGCACCAGGTCGGGCAGCACGGCGGGCATCAGCGCGAGGGCGTCGAGCGTCTTGGACCTGCTGTGCCTGGCCAGCCCGACGGCCAGCAGCGTGCCGAGCACGGTGGCGATCACCGTGGCGCCGGTGGCCACGATCAGCGTGTTGACCAGGCCGTCCCTGACCCGCTCGTTGGCGGCCAGCTCGCCGTACCACTTGAGGCTGAAGCCCTCGTAGGTGTACGCCGAGTCGCCGGAGTTGAACGACATGACGACGAGCACCACGATGGGCAGATAGAGGAAGACGTACGTGGCCCAGAAGGGGACGTACAGCAGCTTGGACCTACGCACGGCGGGCCGCCCATGCCTGCGCGATCAGCAGCACGATCAGCACCGCGACCAGGGCCAGCGTCAGCGTGGAGCCGAACGGCCAGTCGCGCGCCGCCAGGAACTGGTTGCGGATCAGGTTGCCCACCATGAGTGACTTGCTGCCGCCCAGCAGCTCGGGGATCACGAAGTTGCCGAAGCTCGGCACGAACACGAACAGGCATCCGGTCAGCACGCCCGGCACGGTGAGCGGCAGCGTCACCTTGCGGAAGGTGGTCAGCGCCGCGGCCCCCAGGTTGGCCGAAGCCTCCCTGAGCTGCGGATCGAGCTTCTCGATCGTCGCGTAGAGCGGCAGCACCATCAGCGGCAGGTACGAGTACAGCAGCCCCGTGACGATCGCGCCCTCGTTGTAGAGCAGCTCGAACGGCCCCAGCCCGAACACCTTCAGCCCGCTGTTGATCAGCCCTGGCCCGCTGAGCAGGATGATCCACGCGTAGACCCGGATGATGAAGTTCGTCCAGAACGGCAGCACGATCGCCACCAGCGCCATCGTCTTCCACTTACGCGGGAGCTGGGCGATCAGGTAGGCGGTCGGATAGCCGATCAGCAGCGCGATCAGCGTGGTCAGCGCCGCGATCTTCAGCGAGTTGCCGACCACGCCCAGGTAGAGCGGGTCGAACAAGCGCGCGAAGTTGCTCGTGGTGAACTCGTAGACGATCCCGCCGAAGCGCCCGCGCTGGAAGACGGTGTAGCTCAGCACCAGCGCCAGCGGCACCAGCATGAGCACGACCAGGTACGTCAGCCCGGGTGACAGGAAAACGAACGCGCCCAGCCGGCGTCCCCGAGAACGGGACACCGGCCGGGCCTTGACCTCAGACTTCACTACAACGACAACTACTTCGCCTGGATGTCTTGCGACAGGGTGGTGTACTTGGTGGACGCCTGGCCCAGGTCGATGATCGACTCACCGTTGAGCAGCTCGGCGGGCTTGATGCCCAGCAGCGAGCCCTTGGGGATCTCCACCTTCTCCATGGCGGCCTTGTTGGGCACCTTGTAGTTGATGTTCGCGGCGGCCCAGCTGTGGATCTCGGGGTCGAGGATGTAGTTGATCAGGGCGTGCGCGGCCTCCTTGTTCTTGGAGGACTTCATGATCACCATGGTGTCCACCCAGAGGTCGCTGCCCTCCTTCGGCACCACGAACGCGATGTTGCCCTTGGGGTCGGTGGTCGGGCACCAGCCGTCCCACGCCTCGACCATCACGGCCTCGCCGGAGGTCAGCTTCTCGCCGAACGTCGTGTCGTCGTAGGTGAGCAGGTGGGGCTTCTGCGCGACCAGGAGCTCCTTGACCTTCGCGATCTCCTCGTCCTTGTCGGTGTTGACCGAGTAGCCGAGCGCCTTGATCGCGGGCAGGGCCAGCCAGCGCTCGGTGGTCATCATGGTGACCTTCTTCTCGGCCCACGCCGGGGGCTTCAAGAGATCGTTCCAACTCGTCGGCTTGGCCTTCACCAGATCGGTGCGGTAGCAGATGCCGGTGGTGCCCCACGTGTAGGGCACGGAGTACTTGTTGCCCTTGTCGTAGGAAAGCTGGGTGGCCTCGGGGTAGAGGTTGGCCAGGTTGGGGATCAGCTCAGGGTGGATCGGCTCCAGCAGACCCTGCTCGTTGAGCGCCTGGGCGTACTGGCCCGACACGAACGCCACGTCGATGCCGCTGTCACCCGAGGCGGTGAGCTTGGCCATCGCCACTTCGTTCGTCTCGTGCAGCGCGATCTTCAGGTCCTTGACCTTGAGCTTCGCCTTGACCTTCTCAGGAAGCTCTTTGGGCGTATAGCCGTCCCACACCGTCACCTGGAGCGTCTGCTGGGAGAGGTCCGCGTTGGGCTTGAGCTGGTCGGCCGACGCCGCGGTCGTGCCTTGTGAGCTGGACGACGACTCACCGCCGCACGCCGCGACGGCAAGCGCGAGACCGACCACCGCCGCGGCGGCCGGAAGACGACGGGTGAACCGGGTACGGGACACGGCCGCTACTCCTTCTGAAATTTGGTGTAAGAGGGGTCGCGCGACCTTACCGGACACAGCAGACCAGAGCAGGAGTGTTGCAGCAGAAATCAACATGAGCAAGACTTTTGCGGACATTGCTACCAGGAAGTTTGGTCCAGCTGTTGAATTGGGATTCAATAAGTCGTCGGCTGATCTCTCTCGGTGAGAAGCCCCTCACGGCGCGAGACCGGGGGCTCAGCGCCGCGCTGCTAAGGCTCTTGGGGGGTGAGGTGCCGCCGCCGTTCGCCGTGCGCCGCTTCCTTCCGCTGCCCACCCTCTCGTACGCCCCCGAAGATCTCCACACTGGGGCCCCAGGTGAGCGGGATTTCGGACCGCACGTGGACCAGACCAACTACTCCGTGGTCGTGGCCGAAAAGGTCGTCGTCAAGTGGCTGACCCCGCCGGTGCCCCTTCCGCACCCCACTCCGGAGATCTTCGGCCACCTCGTTGAGGCGGGCTTCAACGACACAGCTCCCCCTTACGCGGCCCTGACTCGCACGGTGGACGGCGGGGAAGAGCTCCTGGCTCTGGTGACGGGCTACCTGCCCGAGGCCAGGGACGGCTGGGAATGGTGCGTGGACCAGGCCGAGGCCGGCCGGACGGACTTCGCGCGCGAGCTCGGCCGCCTGACCGCCGACCTCCACCTCGCCCTCGCGACCTGGCCGGCGCCGCAGGCGGTCACAAGGGACGGCGGGACGGGCGGCCCGATGGCGCGGGCGGGCGCCGCGCTGCGGGAGGCCCTCGACGCGACGGACGGCGAGGACGGGGCCTGGCTGGCCACGCGGGCCCCGGCGCTCCTGCGGGAGCTGTCCCCCCTGGCCGAGCCCATCACGAGCCCGCTGATCAGGATCCACGGCGACCTGCACGTGGGCCAGATACTCCAATGGCGGGACGGCTACGCCGTGATCGACTTCGACGGCAACCCCACGGTCACCGACGCCGAGCCGTACCAGCCGGCCGCCCGGGACGTCGCCCAGCTCACCACCAGCCTGGAACATGTCGCCCAGGTGGCCATCAGGCGAAGAGACGTCCCGCCCGCGAAGGCGGCGTCCTGGGCGGCCGAAGCGCGCGCCGCCGTGCTCGCCGCGTACAGTGCCCGGCTGGCGGCCAAGGACCGGGCGGACCTCCTGGACGTCCGGCTGATCCGCCCGTTCGAGGTGGAGCAGGAGTGCCGGGAGCTCATCTACGCCGCCCGCCACCTGCCCCGCTGGCGCTACGCCCCCATGGGCGTCCTGCGCACCTGGTATCCCGAGGAGAACATTTCGTGAATTCCGAGCTCTACCTGTCCGACCTGGAGTCCAAGCCCGAGTCCCTGGCGGCCCTGGCCGCCGCCCTGGAGGCGGACGACCCCTTCGAGAGGCTCCCCCGGCATGCCGGCCGGGTGCTCTTCCTCGGCATGGGCAGCTCCCGCTACGCCGCGGGGGTGGCCGCCCTGCGCCTGCGGGCCGCCGGCGTCGACGCGTACGCCGAGTACGCCTCGGCCGCGGCCACCTACCCGGCCGGCGAGGACACCCTGGTCATCCCCATCTCGGCCACCGGCTCCAGCAGGGAGACGCTGGACGCCGCGGCCCGCTACGCCGGCGGCCCCGCCCGGCTGGTCACGCTCACGAACCAGCCGGGCTCGCCCCTCGCACAGGCGGCCGACCTGGTGATCCCCATGCACGCGGGCGAGGAGCGCGGCGGGGTCGCCTGCCGCACGTTCCAGCACACGCTGGCCCTGCTCCTGGCCCTGGAGTCGCGGCTCACCGGGACGGATCGCGACGTCCCCGCCCTGCTCAGGCGGGCCGCCCAGGCCACGGCCGACCTCCTGGAGCGCAGGGACGAGTGGCTGCCGCTGGCCCTGGAGCTGCTCGACGGCCCGCACGGCGTCTACACGATCGCCCCCGCCGAGCGGCTGTCGTCGGCCGAGCAGTCGGCCCTGATGTTCCGCGAAGGGCCGCGCCGACCGGCCGACGCCTGCGAGACGGGCGACTGGGCGCACGTGGACGTGTACCTGACCAAGACCCTCGACTACCGGGCCCTGCTCTACCCCGGCTCCGCCTACGACGCCCAGGCCATGGACTGGGTGCGTCAGCGCGAGTCCACGGTCGTCACCGTGGGCGCGGAGGTGAAGGACGCCACGGCCGCCATCCGTTATCGGCACGACGACGATCCGGACGTGGCCTTGCTCACCGAGACGCTGGTGGCGGAGCTGGTGGCGGCGTACTGGTGGCAGGCCTGAGACGGGTCACTGGGCGCGCACGGTCAGGGCGTGCTCGACGAGGGTGATCAGGGCGTTCTTGACCGCCTGACGGTCCCGCGCGTCCGTGCGCACGATCGGCACGTGCGGCGAGAGCGTGAGCGCCTCCCGCACCTCGCTCTCGATGTGCGGGAACTCCCCGTCCCAGCCGTTCAGGCCGATCACGAACGGCATCCCCGAATCCTCGAAGTAGTCCACGGCGGGGAAGCTGTCGGACAGCCGCCGCGAGTCCACCAGCACCACGGCCCCGATCGCGCCGCGCACGAGGTCGTCCCACATGAACCAGAACCGGTGCTGCCCCGGCGTGCCGAACAGGTAGAGGATCAGGTCGTGCTCCAGCGAGAGCCGGCCGAAGTCCATGGCCACGGTGGTGGTGGTCTTGCCCGGCGTGTGCGCGAGGTCGTCGATGCCCGCCGACGCGTCCGTCATCACCGCTTCCGTGGTCAGCGGCATGATCTCGGACACCGAGCCGACGAACGTGGTCTTGCCCACGCCGAACCCGCCGGCGATGACGATCTTCGTGGAGGTGAGGCGGCTAGAGCCTGCGAAGTCCACTGAGCACCCTTTCGAGCAGGCCCCTGTCGGGAAGACCCGCCTCAAGCTGTGGCTGGTACACCTTGACCAGTCCGTCCGCTTCCATGTCGGCCACCAGCACCCGCGCCACTCCGAGAGGGACGCTGAGCAGCGCGGAGATCTCCGCCACAGAGCGCACCTGCCGGCAGAGCTCGCTGATCGCGCGGTATTCACGGGTGTAGGTGGCGCCCAGCTGTGCCGAGGTCGCCGACGATACCAGCGCCTCCATGGCCAGCCCGGTGCGTGGAGCGGTCCTGCCGCCGGTGACGGCGTACATCCGGACGAGCGAGCTCCGCTCGGGCTCCGGCTCACCGTTATGCCACGATGCCAACGTCCACTCCCATCACCACGGACGCGAGGCGGAAAGCTCCGCCCGTACGGCAGGTGTGAGCACCTGTCCGGCACGCTCGACCAGGACCGTCATCTGATAGGCGACCAACCCCATGTCACAGTCCGGTGCCGCCAGCACCGCCAGGCAGGATCCGTCGCTGATCGACATCACCAGGAGCAGGCCATGGTCCATCTCCACGAGCGTCTGAGTGACCCCGCCGCCCTCGAACACCCGCGCGGAGCCCTGAGTGAGGCTCACCAGGCCGGCCGCGATGGCGGCGAGCTGGTCCGCGCGATCTGGGGGAAAGCCCCGGGAGAACGCCATGGGCAGGCCGTCGGCGGAGACCACCACGGCGTGCGCCACGCCGGGCACCTCTTCGACGAAGCCGCTGACCAGCCAGTTGACGTCCCTGGCCGCCTGGCTCAGCTCCTTCATCAGTCCTCCTCAAGCTCGGCCCGGCCCTTGCGCACGCCCTGCTGGTAGCTGGCCAGCCTGTTACGCAGCCGATCGGGCGACACCGGAGGAGCGGGGACGGGCGGCGGCTGCGGATTCGCCGTACCCGGTACCAGGTTCGCGCGCGGCGTCCGCTTGGGCAAGCCGGAGTTCGTGGTGCCGTTCCGCGCGGGCTCGACGGCGGCGCCCGCGGCCTGCCAGCCCTCGTCGGTGGGCGAGGACCAGTCGGCGGAGTCCCGGCGGTCGGCCGTCGGCGCCGACTTGCTGAACCAGCTGCTCTCCTCCAGGGAGGCGTAGATGGGCAGGAACTCGTCCTTGGACGGCGCCGGGGCCGAGGCGCCGGACATGGGATAGGTCGGCAAAGGGTGGGTGAGCGGGTCCGGCGCCGGCAGCTCGACCGAGTGGGTGTGCTGGGAGCTGAACCACGACGACGGCTCGGGCGCGGGGGGCGCCGCGTCCAGCGACGGATGACCGAAGGGGGGCGCCGGCGCCGTCCCCTGCTGCCTGGGCACCTGGACGCGCGGCTGCGGCTGGCGCGTGGGCAGCCCGTTCGCGTGGGACTGTCCCGCCGACAACCCGCTCGCCTGCGGCTGTCGGGTGGGCAGCCCGTTCGCCTGGGGCTGGCGGATGGGCAACCCGTTCGCCTGGGGCGGACGGTTGGGCAGCTCGTTCGGCTGGGGCTGGCGCACCTGCGGCGGGCCTGGCTGCACGCGGGCCGGCATCGAGCCCGGCACGGCGGTGAGCAGCATGGGCGGCACCAGCACCATGGCGGTCAGCCCGCCGATGTCCTGGCGCCGCAGCTGGACCCTGATGCTGTGCCGCAGGGCGAGCCGGCCGACCACGAACAGGCCCATCCGCCGCGAGACCGACACGTCCACCACGGGCGGGTTGGCCAGCCGCCAGTTCGCCTCCGACAGCTCCTCCGGGGTCATGCCGATCCCGTGGTCGGTGACGGACAGCATGAGGCTGCCGCCGTCGATGCGGCTGTCGGAGATGATGACCTTGGTGTCCCGTGAGGAGAACGAGACCGCGTTCTCGATCAGCTCGGCCAGCAGGTGCACCACGTCGGTGACGGCCTGGCCGGCGACGGCGACGTCCGAGTGGACCTGGATGCTGACCCGGTCGTAGCTCTCGACCTCGCCGAGCGCGGCGCGCACGATGTCCATCAGCTCGACCGGCTCGCTCCACTTGCGCGCCGCCTCCTGGCCGGCCAGGACGAGCAGGTTCTCGCTGTTGCGCCGCATGCGGGTGGCCAGGTGGTCGAGCTTGAACAGGTCGCCGAGCCTGGTGTCGTCGCGCTCGCCGACCTCCAGCTTCTCGATCAGCGTGAGCTGCCGCTCGACCAGCGTCTGGCTGCGCCTGGACAGGTTGACGAACATGGCGTTGACGTTCGAGCGCAGCCGCGCCTCGTCGCCCGCCAGCCGTACCGCCTCGCGGTGCACCTCGTCGAAGGCGCGCGCGACCTCGCCGACCTCGTCCTTGGAGAAGATGCCGATGGGCGGCACCTCGGCGTTGATCGCGCCGTCCCGCGACTCGCGAAGGTGCTGGACGAAGTCGGGGAGCCGTCGTCCGGCGATCTCCAGTGCCTCGCCGCGCAGGCGGCGCAGGGGCCGCACCATCGACCTGGCCACGCCGGTGGTGATCAACAGGACGGCCACGAGCAGCGCGAGCACGGCGGCGGCGGTCACGAACGCGCGCTGCCGCTCCTCGGCGCTGAGCGCCTCGCTGCGCGCCACGATGCCCTGGGCCTGGCGCTCCTCGACCTGGCGCATGGAGTCGACGACCACGGTGGCCGCCTCGAACCACTCCTTGGCGTCGTCGGGCCTGGCCAGGTCGAGGCGGCGCAGCGACAGCCCGTTCGTGGCCCTGATCAGCACGAGCTCGCGCAGGAACAGCATGCGGTCGGCGGATCTGCCGTTGACGGTCTCGTCGAAGAAGCGGCGCTCATCGGCGGTGGCCTCGGCGGCGAAGCCCCTGCGCTCGGTGGCCTCCCGCGACTGCTCGCCGAGGAAGCGCTTGAGCTGGTCCTGGTCGAACGCGCCCTCGACGAGCACCGTGGTGACCAGCGCCTGCTGGTAGGAGACGCTCTCCTTCGCGCGGGCCAGCCCGTCGAGCATGCGGGTCTGCCTGAACAGCTCGTCGTCCGAGCTGCCCTTGATCAGCTCGTTGTGCATGGAGAGCAGGTCGCCGATCACCGTCGTGTAGAGCTCGACCGCGGGTCCTGGCAGCAGGTTGGCGTCGAGCGCCTGCTTGCGCAGGCCGGTCAGGTCGTCCAGGCGGCTGAGCATGTTCTCGATCTGGTCGGCGGTACGGCCGCTCGACTCGGAGAGCAACTGCTGCGCGATGCCGCGTACCTCTTTGACCGACAGGTCCACCTGGGCCATGTGTGCCTGCACCTCGGCCAGCCCGTCGGCGGGCCGGTTGCGCGCGATGTACCAGGAGGCCCTGGCCCGTTCGCCGGACACCAGGTGCGTGAGCTCGCCCAGCTCGGCGGACAGCCGCGCGAACTGGTTGGTACGCGCGTAGTCGCCCGCCGCGGAGGTGGAGGCGAGCACCTGGATGCCGCCGAGCAGCACCGCGGCGGCCGTCGGGATCAGGATGAGGGCGACGAGGCGCGCGCGGACACGCCAATTGCGCAGCCGCCAGCCGCTCTCGCTGGCCTGCCTCTCACCCAGCTCTGTACTCACCGAACGCACCTCGCCCGAATCGGCGTATATGAGGGGGGCTGTGGCCCCTTGGGAGAAATCAGTAAGTGCGGGTAATTGGAACACATCCCATGGCTGGTGGCCAACCGAACATAACGCGACAATTTTGAAGTTGTGTGACTCCTGGGAAGAGAACCTGGGGCTCCATGCCACTCTGCGCTAGGGCGTGAAATAAACCATCATCACGCGGCATGTCCGCCTATGGGCGATTAGTGCGTTCCAAACGCATAACGCAAGAGGCGCACCCCGATCTCTGGACGGTCACAGCGTTGAGATTCCCGTTATTCACGACATATGTTGAGCCACGGCAAACGAGGAGGCGAGTGGTGGGGGATTCTCCCGACAGTGCGGCTATCACCGTTCAGGGCCTTTGGAAGATCTTCGGGTCCAGAGCACAAAAGGTGCTGGGCAGCGAGGACCAGCATCTCGAACAGGCCGCGCTGAGAGAGAAGACCGGCTGCACCGCCGCCGTCAGGGACGTGAGCTTCGAGGTGCGCCCCGGCGAGGTCTTCGTCGTCATGGGTCTGTCCGGCAGCGGCAAGTCCACTCTCGTACGCTGCCTGACCCGGCTCATCGAGCCCAGCTCCGGCGAGATCAGGATCGGCGGCGAGGACATCGGCCGCGCCTCCCCCGCCCAGCTGCGCGAGATCCGCAGGCACCGGGTCAGCATGGTCTTCCAGCACTTCGGCCTGCTCCCGCATCGCAAAGTGATCGACAACGTCGCGTACGGCCTGGAGATCCAGGGCACCGCCAAGGGCCCCAGGCACGCGCGGGCGGCCGAGATCCTCTCGCTCGTCGGCCTCGACGGGTACGCCGACTCCTACCCCGACCAGCTCTCCGGCGGCATGCAGCAGCGGGTCGGGCTGGCCCGCGCGCTGGCCGTGGAGCCGCAGGTGATGCTGTTCGACGAGCCGTTCAGCGCGCTCGACCCGCTGATCAGGCGGGACATGCAGGCCGAGGTGATCCGCCTGCACCGGGAAGTCGGCAAGACGATGGTGTTCATCACCCACGACCTGTCCGAGGCGCTCAAGCTGGGCGAGCGGATCGCGATCATGCGGGCGGGCTCGATCGTGCAGCTCGGCACGGCCGAGCAGCTGGTGGGCGCGCCGGCCGACGACTATGTGGCCGACTTCGTCCGCGACGTGCCCAGAAGCCACGTGCTGACCCTGCGCTGGATCTGCCGCGACCCCGAGCCGGGCGAGCCGCTGGACGGCCCCATGCTGCCGGCCACGACCATCATCAAGGACGCCATCGCCGCCTCCTCCGCCTCCTCCCGCCCCATCAGGGTCGTGGACGGTGACCAGCTGGTGGGCGTCGTGGACCGCGTGGACCTGCTCTCCTTCCTGTCCGGTCAGGACGTCTCCGCCCGGGCCGGCGTATGAGCGCCACCGCCGTCAGCGCGCCGTCCGGGCTCCGGTTGCCGAGGTGGGCGGCTCCCGCCGGGATGGCGGCCCTGTTCGTGGCGGCGTACCTGGTCTTCCGCGGCACCGGCACGCTGCCGCACGACAAGGAGGCGCCGCAGTTCCTGGCCGTCACGGACCTGCGCGAGTGGATCGACGACAACCGCAACGAGAGCCCGCTCTTCCTGTACTTCATCAACTACATCCGGCTCTTCGTGGGCGGCCTCTACGACCTGTTCGAAACCGTCCTGTACGCGCTCGGCTGGCCGGGGATCACCGGCGTCATGGGCGCGCTGGGCTGGCTGGCCGGCGGCTGGCGCATCGCGCTGCTGGCCGTGAGCGGGGTGAGCGCGTTCGGGGTGCTCGGGCTGTGGCAGTCGAGCGTGGACACCCTGGCCCTGGTCGGGGTCGCGGTGCTGCTGTCGCTGGCGATCGGCGTCCCGATCGGCGTCTGGGCCGGGCTGTCCCACCGGGTGCGCAGGACGGTCACGCCGGTGCTGGACGTCATGCAGATCATGCCGACGTTCGCGTACCTGGCGCCGCTCGCGCTGTTCTTCCACATCGGCGCGCCGGCCGGGGCGATCGCCACGATGATCTACTCGATCCCGCCCGCCATCCGCATCACCGCGCTGGCCATCTCGGGGGTCTCGCCCACGGCGGTCGAGGCGTCCGCCTCGCTGGGCGCGACGCGCCGGCAGACGCTGTTCAAGGTGTACCTGCCGCTGGCCAGGTCCACGATGGCGCTGGCGGTGAACCAGACCATCATGATGGCCCTGTCGATGGTCGTCATCGCGAACCTGATCTCGGCGCCCGGCCTGGGCGGCGACATCATCCGCGGCCTGTCGCGGGCGCAGGTCGGCATCATGCTCCCGGCGGGTGTGGCCATCGTGATCATGGCCGTCGTGCTCGACCGCATGATGACCTCGCTCGCCCGCCAGGACGCGCACGCCAAGCGCGGCCGGGCCCAGCTCGCCGCCGCCGGCGGGCTGGCACTCGCCGGGCTCGCGCTCATCCCCGTGCTGCCCGCCACCTGGCCGGAGAACCTCACGATCAACCTCGTGTCCGAGGTGAACGACATCGTCCACTGGGCCGAGAGCAACTGGTTCGCGGTCACCTCGTTCATCAAGGACGTCACGTCCCATGCCCTGCTCAACCCGCTGGAATCGCTGCTGACCTCGGCCCCCTGGTGGCTGGTCGCGCTCGGGGTGCTGGCCCTCGCCTGGCGGCTCAGCGGTCTGCGCCCGGCGCTGACGGCGCTGGGCTGCCTTTTGGCGATCGCGGCGCTCGGCGTCTGGGAGCACGCCATGCAGACGATGACCACGGTCACCGTCGCCGTACTGGTCACCCTGGTCATCGGCCTGGCGCTGGGCGTGGCCGCGGCCCGCTCGCCGCGGTTCTCGGCCGTCCAGCGGCCGATACTCGACGCCGCCCAGACCATGCCCGCCTTCGTCTACCTGCTGCCGGCGCTGGCGCTGTTCGAGACCACCAGGTTCACCGCGATCTTCGCCTCGATCATCTACGCGGTGCCGCCCGTCGTGCGCCTGGTGGAGGACGGCATCAAGGCCGTGCCCGCCACGGTCGTGGAGGCGGCCGCCTCGGCCGGCTCGACCTCGGGCCAGCTCCTGTGGAAGGTGCAGCTGCCGATGGCCAGGCGGGCCATCCTGCTCGCCGCCAACCAGGGCATCGTGATGACCCTGGCCATGGTCGTCGTCGGCGGCCTGGTCGGGGCGGGCGCGCTGGGCTACGACGTGGTCGTCGGGTTCTCCCAGCGGACCGACTTCGGCATGGGCTTCGTGGCCGGCATCGCGACCGTGCTGCTCGGAGTCATGCTCGACCGCATCACGCAGGGCGCCGACAGGCGCCCTTCCCCCCGAAAGAGGATGTTCACATGAAGATTCGCCTGCTCGCAGGCCTGCTTGCGCTTGGACTGGCCGCCGCCGGCTGCGGCGGGGCCAAGGTAGAGACCGCTCCCAGCTCCGCCGCCCCGCAGGCCGGCGCCAGCAGTGCCGCCGCGGGGACCGTGAAGATCGCGATCAACCCATGGGTGGGTTACGAGGCCAGCGCCAACGTCGTCGCGTTCCTGCTCAAGAGCGAGCTCGGGTACACCGTCGAGCTGCCCGAGATCAAGGAGCAGCTGGCCTGGGACGGCTTCGAGACCGGCGACGTCGACGTCATCATCGAGAACTGGGGCCACCCGGATCTGAAGAAGAAGTACATCGACGAGAAGAAGACCGCGCTGTCGGCGGGCTCCACCGGCAACAAGGGCGTCATCGGCTGGTACGTGCCGAAGTGGATGGCCGACAAGTACCCGGACATCACCGACTACAAGAACCTCAACAAGTACGCCGACCTGTTCAAGACGTCGGAGTCCGGCGGCAAGGGCCAGCTCCTCGACGGTGACCCCAGCTACGTCACCAACGACGAGGCCCTGGTCAAGAACCTCAAGCTGAACTTCAAGGTCGTCACGGGCGGCAGTGAGGCGGCCCTGCTCAAGTCCGCCACGCAGGCCCAGGAGCAGCAGAAGGCCCTGCTGTTCTACTTCTGGACGCCGCACTGGATCTTCGACAAGGTCGACCTGGTCCGCGTCAACCTGCCGGCCTGGACCGAGGGCTGCGACGCCGACACGAAGAAGGTCGCCTGCGACTACCCGGAGATGGACCTCGACAAGATCGTGAGCAAGAAGTTCGCCGACTCCGGCGGCAAGGCCTACGACCTGGTCAAGAACTTCAGCTGGACGAACGAGGACCAGAACGCCGTCGCCAACGACATGACCAACAACGGCATGACGGGCGAACAGGCCGCCAAGAAGTGGGTCGAGGCCAACACCGCCAAGTGGCAGGCCTGGATTCCCAAGTGACCCCTGCCTGACCGCGGTCCCCCGGCAGGGGGCCGCGGTCGCGGAGACCTCTCATGATCCGACTGAAGACACTCGCGGGGCCGCTGGTCGCGGCCCTGCTGCTGGCCGCCTGCTCCAGCGAGGAGCCCAGCCCGGCCGCCGGCTCCAAGGGAACCGTCAAGATCGACGTGCACGCCTGGGTCGGGTACGAGGCCCAGGCCGCCGTGCTGGCCTACCTGCTCGAACACGAGCTCGGGTACAAGGTGAACATGAGGTCCGAGAAGGAGGATCAATCCTGGAAGGACTTCGAAACCGGCAAGGTCGATGTGATCGTCGAAAGCTGGGGTCACAACGATTGGAAGAAGGAGTTCATCGAGCAGAAGAAAGTGGCGCTGTCGGCGGGTCTCACGGGCAACAAGGGGATCATCGGCTGGTACGTCCCCGAGTGGATGGCCAAGAAATACCCCGACATTACGGACTACCGAAACCTGAATAAGTACGCGCCCCTCTTCCGCACCGAGAAAACCGGAAATGCCGGGCAGATCCTCGACGGCGATCCGACGTTCGTCACCAATGACGAGGCCCTCGTCAAGAATCTCGGGCTGAATTTCAAGGTCGTCTACTCCGGCAGCGAGGCCGCGCTGATCAAAGCGGCCCAGTTCGCGACGAAGAACCGGACGCCGCTGCTGATGTATTTCTACGAACCGCAATGGCTGTTCACCAAGGTCAAACTCGTCAAGATCGCGCTGCCCCCGTACGCCGTGGGCTGCGACGACGACCCGGCCAAGGTCGCCTGCGACTATCCTCCGTACCTGATCGACAAGATCGTCAGCAAGCGGTTCGCGGAGACCGGCGGGCGAGCCTACGAGCTGGTCCGCAACTTCACCTGGACCAACGACGACCAGAACGCCGTGGCCAGCGCCATGATCAACGAGAAGATGAAAGCCGAACAGGCCGCCAAGCAGTGGGTCGAAGAGAACAAGATCGTGTGGAAGGACTGGATCCCCCGTTGAGGTTCGACTACGTCATCGTGGGCGGCGGCTCGGCCGGCTGCGCCCTGGCCAACCGGCTGAGCGCCGACCCCGCGGTGTCGGTCCTGGTGCTGGAGGCGGGCAGGCCCGACTCCCTGTGGGACGTGTTCATCCACATGCCGGCCGCGCTGATGTTCCCGATCGGCAGCCGCTTCTACGACTGGAAGTACGAGTCGGAGCCGGAGCCGTTCATGGACGGCCGCCGGATCTACCACGCCCGCGGCAAGGTGCTCGGCGGCTCCAGCAGCATCAACGGCATGATCTTCCAGCGCGGCAACCCGCTCGACTACGAGCGCTGGGCGGCCGGCCCCGGCATGAAGAGCTGGGACTACGCGCACTGCCTGCCCTACTTCAAGCGGATGGAGACGTGCCTGGCCGAGCCCGGCACGGACTTCCGCGGCGGCGACGGCCCGCTCCTGCTGGAGCGCGGCCCGGCCCGCGGCCCGCTCTTCGAGGCGTTCTTCGCGGCGGTCCAGCAGGCCGGCCACCCCCTGACCGACGACGTGAACGGCTTCCGCCAGGAGGGCTTCGCCGCCTTCGACCGCAACATCCACCGCGGCCGCCGCCTCAGCGCGGCCCGCGCCTACCTGCACCCGGTACGCCACCGCCGCAACCTCACGGTCAGGACCCGCGCCTTCGTCGAGCGGATCCTCTTCGACGGCACCAGGGCGACGGGCGTGCTCTGCGACGGCGAGCGCATCGAGGCGGGCGAGACCATCGTGTGCGGCGGCGCCATCAACTCCCCGCAGCTCCTCCAGCTGTCCGGCGTCGGCCCCCGCGAGCTGCTCGAACCGCTGGGCGTGGAGATGGTCCACGACCTGCCGGGCGTGGGCGAGAACCTGCAGGACCACCTGGAGGTCTACGTCCAGCACGCCTGCACGAAGCCGGTCTCGCAGCAGCCGTCGCTCGCCAAGTGGCGCAGGCCCTTCATCGGCGCCGACTGGCTGTTCCTCAGGCGCGGCCCCGGCGCCACGAACCACTTCGAGGCGGGCGGCTTCATCCGCTCCAACGACGAGGTGGCCTACCCGAACCTGATGTTCCACTTCCTGCCGATCGCGGTGCGCTACGACGGCTCGGCCCCGGCCGGCGGGCACGGCTACCAGGTCCACATCGGCCCGATGTACTCCGACGCCCGCGGCTCGGTCCGCATCACCTCGCTCGACCCCCGGCAGAAGCCGGCCCTGCGCTTCAACTACCTGTCCACGGACCAGGACCGCCGCGAGTGGGTGGAGGCCATCAGGCACGCCAGGGCCATCCTGGCCCAGCCCGCCTGGGCGGACCTGGACGGCGGCGAGCTGTCACCCGGTCCCGGCGTGCGTACGGACGAGGAGATCCTGGCCTGGGTGGCCCGCGACGGCGAGACCGCGCTGCACCCGTCGTGCACCTGCAGGATGGGCACCGACGGCATGTCCGTGGTCGATCCGGAGAGCCTGCGCGTGCACGGCCTCGACGGGCTGCGCGTGGTGGACGCCTCGGCCATGCCGTACGTCACGAACGGCAACATCTACGCGCCGGTCATGATGCTCGCCGAGAAGGCCGCCGACCTCGTGCTCGGCAACACCCCGCTGCCTCCTGAGCCCGTGGAGTTCCACCGCCACGGGTGAGGCCGCTCAGCGGTCGAGGCGCTGGTAGCGGCGCACCGACAGGACGAAGAACACGACGGTGATCGCAACCGGCCAGGCCACGGCCATCGGCACCGCGTGCTGCGCCACCCACGAGTCCCCGCCCCACCCGGGATTGCCGAACAGCTCCCTGGTGGCGGCGACCGTGGACGACAGCGGGTTCCACTCCGAGATCGCGCCCAGCCAGCCGGGCATGGTGTCAGGGGCGACGAAGGCGTTCGACAGGAACCCGATGGGGAACTCCAGCGTCTGCACCGCCACCACCCCGCCCGGGTCCTTGGTGAGCAGGCCCAGGTACATGCCCATCCAGAGCAGGGAGAAGCGCAGGAGCAGCAGCAGGCCGACCGCACCCAGCGCGCCCGTCAGCGTGGCGGGCCGCCAGCCGACCGCCAGGCCGCAGACCAGCAGCCCGGCCAGCACGAGCACCGAGTTGAGCAGGTCGGCGATCGCCCGGCCGATCAGGACGGCCGAGGGGGCCATGGGCATCGAGCGGAAGCGGTCGGTGACGCCCTTGGCGGCGTCGGTGGTGACGGCGATCATGGTGGCGCTCAGCCCGAAGAGCATCGTCATGCCGTACATGCCGGGCATGAGGAACGCGAAGTAGTCCGCCCCTGCGGGCACCTCCACCGCGCCGCCGAACAGGTAGCCGAACGCCAGGGTGATCACGATCGGGAAGACCACCCCGAACACCACCGTCATGGGCTGGTTGGCCCAGTGCACGAGGTCGC
Organism: Nonomuraea rosea; assembly: GCF_039539705.1. Taxonomy (NCBI): domain Bacteria; kingdom Bacillati; phylum Actinomycetota; class Actinomycetes; order Streptosporangiales; family Streptosporangiaceae; genus Nonomuraea; species Nonomuraea rosea. The sequence goes on from NZ_BAABDQ010000028.1 coordinate 163,377, forward strand.
GGCGGGCGACCGTCCATCCATCGGCCAGCGCCCATCTCAGCCGCGTCGCCGGGTCGTCCCGCAAGGTCATGGCGGTCATCGGGGGTCGCCTCCCGCACTCGTGAGATTGAGGAACACTTCGTCCAGCGTCGGGCGGCGCAGCGCCACGTCCTCGGCCTCGATCCCGGCGGCCGACAGCGCCGCCAGCACGTCCGTCAGCGCCTGCACCCGGCCGCCGCCCTTCTCGCCGGCCCGCCCGTTCACCGGGGCGCTGACGTGCCGCGTGTCCCGATCGACCTCGACCGGCCCGGCCGCGACCGCGACCGCGCCACTCACCGGGCCTTCTATCGGGCCGATCACTGCGCCGATCACTGTGGCGGCCTCCGCGAGCCGGGACGGGTCGTGGATCACCACGTCGAGCCGGTCGCCGCCGAGCTTGGCCTTCAGCTCGTCCGGCGTGCCCTCGGCCACCACCCGCCCGGCGTCGATCACCGAGATCCGGTCGGCGAGCTGGTCGGCCTCCTCCAGGTATTGGGTGGTCAGCAGCACCGTGGTGCCGCCGGCCACCAGGTCGCGCACCGAGCGCCAGATCTCCGCCCGGCTGCGCGGGTCGAGCCCGGTCGTCGGCTCGTCGAGGAACAGCACGGGCGGCGCCAGGATCATCCCGGCCGCCAGGTCGAGCCGGCGCCGCATGCCGCCCGAATACTCCTTCGCCGGACCCTTGTGCTCCAGCCCGAACCGGTCGAGCAGCTCCGTCGCCCTGGCTCTCGCCGCGGCCGGGCCGAGGTGGTAGAGGCGGCCGAACAACTCCAGGTTCTGCCGCCCGGTCAGCAGCTCGTCCACCGCGGCGTGCTGGCCGACCAGGCCGATGCTGCGGCGTACCTGGCGGGGCTGGGCCGCCACGTCGAAGCCCGCCACCTCCGCGCGCCCGCCCGAGGCGCGCAGGAGCGTGGTCAGGATGCGGACCGCCGTGGTCTTGCCGGCGCCGTTGGGACCGAGCAGGCCGTAGACCGTACCCTGGCCCACGTCCAGATCGATCCCGTCCAGCGCCGCCTTGTCGCCGTACGTCTTGCGCAGCCCTTGCGCGAGCACCGCTGACATGCCGCCTCCTTGTGTCGTACGCTGTACCGTACAGCATACGCTTCAACTCGGCAACCGTACGGTGTACCGTACGCATGTGACAGTTGAGTATTCGGGGAAGGGCGACCCCGCGCGGAGCCTGGCGCTGCTCTGGCGGACCAGCGAGCGCACCAGCCGCAAGGGCAAGCCCGAGCTGAGCGTCGACCGCATCGTCCGCGCGGCCATCGAGGTGGCCGACGCCGAGGGCTTGTCCGCGCTGTCCATGCGCCGGGTGGCCGAGCGGCTGGGCGTGGGGACGATGTCGCTCTACACGTACGTGCCGGGCAAGCCGGAGCTGTTCGACGTCATGCTGGACACCGTCTACGGCGAGAGCGCCAGGCCGGGCGACGTGCCGGGCGGCTGGCGGGTCAGGCTGGAGCAGATCGCGAGAGAGAACTGGGCGCTCTACCTGCGCCACCCGTGGCTGCTCCAGGTGGCCGCGAGCCGTCCGGTGCTCGGCCCGAACGTCACGGCCAAGTACGACTACGAGCTGCGGGCCGTGGACGGCATCGGGCTGTCCGACCTGGAGATGGACTCGGTGATCACGCTGGTCACCGGCTTCGTGCACGGCGCGGCCCGTGGCGCGGTGGAGGCCGCGCAGGCGGAGAGCCAGACGGGGATGAGCGACGAGCAGTGGTGGGCCGCGCACGCGCCCTTCTTCAGCAGGATCGCCGACTACGGCCGCTACCCCGTCGCCGCCCGGGTCGGCCAGGCGGCCGGCGAGGCGCTCAACGCGGCCTACAGCCCGGAGCACGCCTTCGAGTTCGGCCTCCAGCGCGTCCTCGACGGCGTCGAAGCCCTGGTGAACGGCCGGCCCCAACCCGGCGACACCCAGCCGGACAGCGCACGGCCGGACGGCGCTCAGCCCGACAGCCCGCAGCCGGACGGCGCTCAGCCTGACAGCGCCCTTTCGTAAGCGAGGAGCGTGTCCACGAACATCCGCCGCTGCGCGGGCGTGAGCGGCTCCAGCGCCTGCCGCCACGCCTTGGCGCCGTAGCCCAGCCACTCGTTGATCGCCGTCTGATGCGCGGCGGCGATGCTCACGATCGTCCTGCGCCGGTCGGCGTCGTCCTCGCGCCGCTCCAGCACGCCCTTACGGCTCAGCTCCCCCACCATCAGGCTCACCGTCGCGGGCGCCACCTCCAGCCGCGCCGCCAGCTCGTTCACCGTCATCGCGCCGTCGAACAGCAGGTAGGCCAGCAGCGACAGGTGCCGCGGGGCCAGCGACAGCGACTGCAGGTCGGCGGGCACCCCCAGCTTCTTGGCCCGCCCCACCATGCGCGGCATCAGCAGCAATAGCGTCCTGATCCCGTCGTCCACGCTCAAGCCGTCTGTTGACATGCCGAACACCTTGCTGTCTAAATTAGCTTTGCATCTAAAGCTAATTTGCTCCATCGCCTGATCAAAGGATAGTGACGTGAGCGACTTCAACCAGCAGGTCATCGAGGAGTTCAGGGCCAGGGGCGGCAAGGTGAGCGGGATGTTCGAGGGCGCGCCCCTGGTGCTGCTGACCACGGTCGGTGCCAGGACGGGACGGCGGCGGACGAACCCGGCGGTGTACCTGAAGGACGGCGGCCGGATCCTCGTGTTCGCCTCCAACGCGGGCGGCCCCGCCGACCCGGCCTGGTACCACAACGTGGTCGCCAACCCGAGGATCACCGTCGAGCTGGGCGCGGAGCGCTTCGAGGCCACGGCGGTGCCGCTGGAGGGCGAGGAGCGCGACCGCATGTACGCCCGCCAGGCCGCGCTCGACCCGGCCTTCGCCGCGTACCAGGAGGGGACGGACCGCGTCATCCCGGTCGTCGCGCTCTACCCGCAGGAGAGCGAGCGGCTCCAGGCGTTCGGGGACGAGCTGGTCAGGATCCACGGCTACCTGAGGGGCGAGCTGGCCAAGGTGCGCGCGAGCGAGGCGGCGGCCACCGACCTGCGCGCCCACTGCCTGGCGTTCTGCGACGCGGCGACCTTCCACCACTCGGGCGAGGACCGTGTCGCGTTCCCGTATCTCGAAAAGCTGTTCCCCGAGCTGAAGCAGTCCCTCGACCGGCTGCGCGACGAGCACGTGAAGATCGCCGGGCTGATCGAGGAGCTGCGCGTGGCCACCGTGCCGGAGACGCTCGACCGCATCGCCGACGAGCTGGAGGCCCACTTCGCTTACGAGGAGGAGCACCTCGTCCCGGTGCTCAACTCGCTCACCAGCGTCCCGTGGGCCACCGGGCGGGGCTGAGGCGCTGTTACGCGCCTCCATCCATCTAGTGCACGGGAGCCGCGCGAAGACGTACGACGTGCTCGACGAGCGAGATCAGCGTCCCCTTGACCGAGTCGCGGTTGCGCGCGTCGGTCCGCACGATCGGCACCTGCGGCGAAAGCGCGAGCGCCTCCCGGACTTCACCGTCGGTGTGCGGGAACTGCCCCTCCCAGCCGTTGATGCCCACCACGAACGGCAGCTTGGCCTCTTCGAAGTAGTCGATGGCGGGGAAGCTGTCGGCCAGGCGGCGGGTGTCGAGCAGCACGACCGCGCCGATCGCACCTCGTACCAGGTCGTCCCACATGAACCAGAACCGGTGCTGCCCGGGCGTCCCGAACAGGTACAGGATCAGGTCACGGTCGAGCGAGAGCCGGCCGAAGTCCATGGCCACGGTGGTGGTCTGCTTGTTCGGGGTCATCCCGAGGTCGTCGATGCCCGCGGACGCGTCGGTCATCACCGCTTCCGTGGTGAGCGGGAGGATCTCCGACACCGCCCCCACGAACGTCGTCTTCCCGACGCCGAAGCCCCCGGCCACGACTATCTTCGTCGAGGTGAGGCCAGGGCTAGAGCCTGCGTAGTCCACTGAGCACCCTTTCGAGCATGTTGAGGTCTGGTTGTCCCTGGCTGAGGCGTGGCTGGTGCAGGCGGACAAGCCCTTCGTCGGACATGTCCGCCACAAGCACCCTGGCCACGCCCAGCGGGACGCGGAGCAGGGCCGAGATCTCGGCGACCGACCGGAACGACCTGCAGAGCTGCATGATGGCCTCTTGCTCGGGGGTGAGCATGGCCATCTCGTCGTCCGGGATCGACATGGACGAGATCAACGTCTCCATCGCGAGGTGATAGCGCGGCTCGGATCGGCCGCCCGTCACCGCGTAAGGACGGAACAGGGGCTCGTCGTCCCCGGCCCCGTCAGTGCCGTACACGGCCCTCTCCCATCAGGTCCATCACATCACCGGGTCCTCGCGGCCTGCAGTTCGGCGCGCAGGGCCGGCGTGAGCGCCTGTCCCGCCCTGTCCACCAGCAACGTCATCTGGTAGGCCACCAGACCCATGTCGCAGTCCGGGCCGGCCAGCACGGTCAGCACGGACCCGTCGCTGATCGCCATGACGATGAGCAGGCCACGTTGCATCTCGACGACGGTCTGCGTCACCGCGCCGCCCTCGAACACCCTTGACGCGCCCACGGTCAGGCTCAGCAGGCCCGCGGAGACCGCGGCGAGCTGGTCGGCCCGATCGGGCGGGAAGCCTTCTGAGGCGGCCAGGCACAGGCCGTCCGCTGAGACGACGACGGCATGCGCGACTCCGGGCGTGTTACGGACGAAGTCGGTGATCAGCCAGTCGAACTTGTGCGCCTCATGGCTAAGGGTTGTCACGCATCCTCCCCGGCGGGACGCTCACTCACTCTTGTTCCTCCTGTCCACGTACTTCCTGGCGGCCCCGTCGCACACCCTGCTGGTAGCTGGCCATCCGGCTGCGGATCCGATCCGCTGAGACCGGCGGCGCCGGAGCCTGCCGTTGCGGCTGTTGCTGCTGCGCGGGCTGGCTTGCGGTGCCGGGCACCAGATTCGCCTTGGGGGTACGCTTCGGGAGCCCGGCGGCGGTGATGCCGCCGAGACTCGGATCGCTGGCGGCGGCCGCCGCTTGCCAACCGGCGTCAGCGGCCGTTCGCCACGCTTCCTCCCCAGAGGGTACGGCTTGTGCGGGCTTGGACTCACCCTCGACCGGCGCGGGCGTCTGCTCCTCCGGCGGCCTGCGGAACCAGGCGGACTCCACCGACGCGAAGATCGGCAGGTATTCCTCCTGCTCAGGCTCCATCGCGGACACTTCGACCGACGGCGCGGGATCCGGCCTGCGCACTTCATTCGTCGGATACGAAGGCAGCGGCGGCGGCGTCTGGAACGCGCCATTACCGGATGGCAAAGAACCCGAGCCCGGATACGAGGGATAGACCCCGGAGTCGAAGGAGGGTGGCTGACGGCGGTAGGAGCCGCCGTCGGTGTCGGCCGTGAAGCCGCTCACCCCCCGCCTGCCCGGGTCGGAGTTGAACACGCCGAGCCCCGGCCTGGGCGTCCCAGGCGTGCTGTCGAACGTGCCCGGCCCCTGCCGGCCCGGTGCCTGCGGCCCTGGTCCCTGCTGTCCTGGTCCCTGCTGGCCCGGCCCCTGCTGGCCCGGCCCCTGCTGGCTCGGTCCCTGCTGGCCTGGTCCTTGCTGGCCCGGGTTGCTGTTGAAGGCCCCGCTGTTGAACGCGCCGCTGTTGAAGGTCCCGGGCGGCCGCTGCGGCAGCGAGCCGCCGTCGTACGGGCCGGGACCGCCATGCCGTCCCGGCCCCTGGCGCGCGGGACCCCGCGTCGGGCCGCCGTCGAAGGAGTCGAAGCTGTTGAACGACCTGAACGACCCGTTCTGCGCGGGCGGCCCGGTAGGAGTCTGGGCCGGCGGCCCGGCGGGAGTCCCGGTGGGGACGGTCCCGCCGCCGAACGCCGGACGCTGCGGCAGCGGCTGCTGCGTGCCGTCGGTGACCAGCGTGGCCGGCAGCAGCACCATGGCGATCAGGCCCGCGCCCTCGCCCTTCCTGAGCTGCACCCTGATCCCGTGGCGCAGCGCCAGGCGGCCGACCACGAACAGGCCCATGCGCCGCGACACCGACACGTCCACGACGGGCGGCTCCGCGAGGCGGCGGTTCGCCTCGGCCAGCTCGTCCTCGGTCATGCTGATGCCGATGTCGGTCACCGAGAGCAGCGCGCCGCCGCCCTCGATGAGGCTGCTGGTCACCGTGACCTGGGAGTGGTTCGGGGAGAACTGGATGGCGTTCTCGAGCAGCTCGGCGACGAGGTGGACGAGGTCGTTCGCGGCGCTGCCGAGCACGGAGGTGGCCCGGTGGACCTTGACCTGGACGCGCTCGTAGCCCTCGACCTCCGACAGCGCGGCGCGGACGACGTCGACCAGCTTGGCCGGCTGACTGCGCCGGCGGGTGGCCTCGTGCCCGGCCAGGACCAGGAGGTTCTCGGAGTTGCGGCGCATGCGGGTGGCCAGGTGGTCGAGCTTGAACAGGTCGGCCAGCCGGCCGCCGTCCTGCTCGCCCTTCTCCAGGCCGTCGATCAGCGAGATCTGCCGCTCGACCAGCGTCTGGGTGCGGCGCGAGAGGTTCACGAACATCGAGCTGATGTTGCTGCGCAGGTCGGCTTCCTCGCCGGCCAGGCGGACGGCCTGGCGGTGGACCTGGTCGAAGGCCCTGGCCACTTCACCGATCTCGTCGTTGCCCTCGACCTCGATCGGGTGCACCTCGCCGACGGACGCGTCGCCGCTGGCCCGGAGCTGGTGGACCACGTCGGGGAGGCGGAAGCCGGCGATCTCCAGCGCCTCGGTGCGCAGCCGGCGCAGCGGGCTGACCATGGAGCGGGCGATGGCCACGGTGAGCAGCAGGACGAGCAGCAGCAGGGCCAGGACCAGGGAGCCGGCGATGATCGCGTTACGGATCTCGGACTCGCGCAGCTCCTGGCTGCGCAGGTTCACCTGGGCCGCCAGGTCCTTCTCGATCCCGTGCATGACGTCGATGCTGATCGTGTTGTCGCTGAACCACTGGTCGCGGCTGGCCCTGGCGGAGATCAGGTTGTCGCTGATCCGCGCGCCGGGCTCCCTGCCGCTGGCCAGGGTGATCGCACGGGACTTGGTGAGCTGGACGTTGACGTACTCGTTCTTGGAGGTGAGCTGCTGCGACAGGTCCAGGCCGATCTCGACGCCGGCCTCCGCGCCCACGGTGGCGATGTCGCTCTGCTGGCGGGCGTTGGAGGCGATGAACTGCTCGACCTCCTTGGCGTCCACGTTCTCGGCGTCGTAGGAGGCCTGGAGGAGCTGGATCCGCTGCCGGGACATCTCCTCCTTGGCGGAGGCGAGCGCGCTCAGGGCGCGGAACTGGCCGACGATCTGGGAGTCGTCGGACAGCAGGCTCAGCTCGTCGTGCAGCTTGAGCAGGGAGTCGGTGAGGAATCCGTAGCGGCTGGTGTCGGTCTGGCCCTCGGCCCTGATCCTGGGCAGCCGGCTGAGGTCGGACCGCGCCTGCCCGGCGGCCTTCACCACGCGGGGGCCGTAGGAGTCGTCCATCGTGTCGATGTCGGAACGGACGGTCTTGATCAGCGCGTCGACGGCCGCCTTGCGCTCCTCCAGCGGGGCGGCGAGCTTCTTGCGCATCGAGCGCGCAGCGCCGATCCAGCCGCCGGTGTCACGCTCCAGTCCGATGGCCTGCACGAGGTCGCGGATGCGGCCCGACTGCTCGGCCGCGGTCGCCGTACGGTCGTAGTCGGCGATGCTCTGGACCGAGCCCACCACGCGCGCTCCCCCGAGCACGACGGCGGCGATGGTCGGCACGAGAATGAGGGCGGTGAGCCGCCACCTCACGCGCCAGTTGCGCAGGCCAAGACGTGGCAGCGACCGCTTTCCGCGGTCCCGCTTCGCGGCGTGGCCGCTGTCGGAGTTCCCCGTAGTCACTGCTCCCGCTACCCCTCAATCGTCCCGTTGGCAACGGGTCTTCAAGCCGTCCACAAGGTATCCGCAGCATCTGACTTAACCGGCATATCGGGCACAATTGTTACAAATGTGCCCGATAGTCGTGTGCTGTTGGTTATCGCAGTGCGGCAAGGACTTGATCGCGGACTTGAGCCCTCTGCGCGTCGTCGCTGAGGGGGCGACCAGCGCGGTCCACAACATAGAAGACGTCCACCGCCTCCGCGCCGAGAGTCTCTACGCGAGCGGCTCTCACGTCAAGACCACACTCACCGAACGCCCGTCCTATACGCCACAGAAGCCCCGGCCTGTCATGGGCCCTGACTTCCACCACGGTGGCCGTCGCGGAGGCGTCGTCGACCAGTGTCACCCGAGGTGGAGCCACGGGTACCCGGGGCGGCCGCATCGCACGGGTACGGCGGGCCAGCCGCTGCTCGATGTCAAGGCGGCCAGCAAGGACGAGACGGAGGTCGGACTCCAGCGTGGCGGGGTCCGGCGGCGAGCCGTACTCGGGGATGACGGAGAACTCGATCACGGCCGTGGACCCCGCGGAAGCGGAGGAGGCCGAGCGCACGACGAGCCGGTGCGCGGACAGCACGCCTGCGGCGCTCCACAGCAGCCCCACGCGGTCGGGGGCGACCACCGTGACGGCTCCGCCGTTGACCCGGATCGCGCCGCCGCCGTGCCTGGCCAGCGCGGCCTGCTCGGTGGACAGCGTCGGCGCCTTGGGCGGCGACGAGCCGGCGAGCACGGACCTGACGCGGCGCACGAGGTCGGCGACGAGCCCGGCCTTCCAGCTGTTCCAGGCGGCCGGCCCGGTCGCGTTGCCGTCGGCGACCGCCAGCGCGGCCAGCAGGTCGAGCACCTCTCTCGTGCCGACGGTCGCGGCGACCTTCTCGATCGTGACGGGATCGTCGAGGTCCCTGCGGGTGGCCGTCTCCGGCAGCAGCAGGTGATACCGCACGACCGTGGCCAGGGTCTCCACGTCCTTCACGGGCAGGCCGATGCGGGTGCCGATGTCGCGCACCACGACCTCGCCGGTGGCCGAGTGGTCGCCGGGCCAGCCCTTGCCGACGTCGTGCAGGAGTGCCGAGATCAGCAGCAGGTCGGGACGTGAGACCTCGCGGGTGTGGCTGGCGGCGTTCGCGGCGGCCTCGATCAGGTGCCGGTCGACGGTGAAGCGGTGGATCGGGTTGCGCTGCGGACGGTGGCGTACGCGTTCCCAGTCAGGAAGCAGCTTGACAAGGATGCCCGCCTGGTCGAGCTCCTCCCACACGGGCACGGCGGCGCGGCCCGCGCCGAGGATCGACACCAGCGCGTCGCGGGCCTCCTCGGGCCACGGCACCGGCATCGGAGGCGACTGAGCAGCCAGGACGGAGACGGTGGCGGGGGCCAGCGGAAGGCCGGAGTCGGCCGCCGCGGCGGCGGCCCGCAGCACCAGAACAGGGTCTTTGCGGGGGTTGATCCCCCTGGCGAGCACCACTTCGCCGCCGTGCTCCACCACGCCGTCCGCCAGCGGGCGGCGGCCTCGGGGGGCCGGGCCTGACACGAGCCTGTCAACGGTGCGCCAGGTGGCGTCGAAGGCGTGCGAGACCGTGCGGCCGGCCTCGGCGAGCCTGCGCATCAGCGCCTCGGCGTCCAGCAGGCCGAGCAGCCCGGCGACGGCGTCCTGCTCCTGCAGCACGAGCCGGTCGGTGCCGCGGGCGGTGACGACGTGCAGTGCGTGCCGCACGTCGAGGATGAACTCGTACGCCTCGCGGGCCCTCGGCCCCGGCGCGGAGGCGACCCAGGCGGCCGCCACGGCCTGCATGGCCTGCACGTCGCGCAGCCCGCCGCGCCCGTCCTTGAGATCGGGCTCCAGGAGGAAGGCCAGCTCGCCGCTCACCTGGGCGCGTTTGTCGGCCGCGTCGCGCAGCTCGCCGAGCCTGCGCCGGGAGTCGGCGCGCCACTCGGCCAGGACGGCCTCCCTGGCCTTCTTGGTCAGCTCTGGATCGCCGGCCACGTGCCTGGCCTGGATGAGGCCGAGAACGGCCTTCAAATCCTGTCTGGCGACGGCTACGGCTTCTTCTACCGTGCGTACGGAATGGTCGAGATTGACGGCCGAGTCCCAGATCGGATACCAGATCCGGTCGGCGATCCTCGCCACGTCGGCCCGGCCGTTGTGGAGCAGGACCAGATCGAGGTCGCTGCCCGGTGCCAGTTCGCCTCTTCCGAGGCTCCCGACGGCGACCAGTGAGACGTGGTCGCCGTCGCTCGCCGTACGGAAGAGATCTTTGAGCCATCGATCGGTGTCCGCCGCCCGCTCCTTGCGGGCCGCGGCGTACGAACGGGCCTCTCCTCTCACTGCTGTGCCCCCTTGCCGAGCGCCGCCCGGACGTCATCGTCCGGGCCTCGCCACGGATCCATCCAGAAAGCCCTGCCGTGCTCGGCCCTGACGCCGTCGTCCTGGCTTCGCCGCGGATGCATCACAGGGCTTCCGGACCCCGCTCTCCCGTGCGCACACGGATGACGGTGTCCACCGGCACCGACCAGACCTTGCCGTCACCGATCTTGCCGGTGTGGGCGGCCTTGACGATGACGTCGATCACGTCTTCGGTGTCGTCCTCTTCCGCGAGGACTTCGAGCCGGACCTTGGGCACCAGGTCCACCTGGTACTCGGCGCCCCGGTAGACCTCGGTGTGACCGCGCTGGCGGCCGTAGCCGCTCGCCTCGCTGACGGTCATGCCCTTGATGCCGAACTGTTCCAGCGCGGCCTTCACGTCATCCAGCTTGAAAGGCTTGATGATCGCGGTGATCAGCCTCATGCGTCCACCTTCTTCTGCGACGGGGCGGTGGGACCGTTGGGGGATGTCACGCCGGAGGCGTAGACCGTGCCGAGGTCGTAACCGGTCTCGGCGTGGGTTGTGACGTCGATGCCGGTGACCTCGGACTCTTCGGCCACCCGGAAGCCCATCGTCTTGTCGATGATCTTACCGATGATCCAGGAGACCACGAAGGAGTAGCCGCCGACCGCGACCGGGCCGAGGACCTGCAGGCCGAGCTGGCTGATCTGGCCGCCCTCGATCAGGATGCCCTTGTTCTGGCCGGGCAGGAACGGGTAGGCGGCGACGAAGCCGAGCGCGACCGCGCCGATCAGGCCGCCGACGAGGTGCACGCCGACCACGTCGAGAGAGTCGTCATAGCCCAGCTTGTACTTCAGGCCGACGGCGTAGGCGCAGCCGACACCGGCCAGCGCGCCGATCACCACGGCTGCCCACGGGTCGACGAAACCACAGGCGGGCGTGATGGCGACCAGACCGGCCACCGCGCCGGAGGCGACGCCGAGCGTGGTCGCGTGACCGTCGCGCAGCTTCTCCACCACGAGCCAGGCGCCGGCGGCGACCGCCGTGGCGACCTGGGTGTTCATGAAGGCCAGACCGGCCGTCTGGTCGGGGGCGAGCTCGGAGCCCGCGTTGAAGCCGAACCAGCCGAACCACAGCAGACCGGTGCCGAGCAGCACCAGCGTCAGGTTGTGCGGCCGCATGGGCTCCTTGCGCCAGCCCTGGCGCTTGCCCAGGACGAGTGCGAGTGCCAGCGCCGCGGCGCCGGCGTTGATGTGGACGACCGTTCCTCCGGCGAAGTCCTCGATGCCGAGCTGGGTGAGCCAGCCGCCACCCCAGACCCAGTGCGCGACGGGGAAGTAGACCACCGTGGCCCATACCAAGGAGAACAGGACCCAGGCGCCGAACTTGGCCCGGTCCGCGATCGCACCACTGATCAGCGCGACGGTGATGACAGCGAAGGTGAGCTGGAAGGCGGAGAAGACCATGAGCGGGAAGTTATCCACCGCGGCCGCCTCGGCCGTGATGTCGCCACCCTTGACGATGAGGCCCTCGTAAACGGCGTTGAACACTCCGCTGAGGCCGACGTAGTCCAGTCCGCCGACGAGCTTGTTGATGATGCCGGAGCCATCGCCGGCCGTGTCGAACGCGAGGGAGTAACCATAGAGGACCCAAGCGACCGTCACGACGATGATGCTGACGAACGACATCATCATCATGTTCAGGACACTCTTCGCCCTGGTCATTCCCCCGTAGAAGAACGCGAGGCCCGGAGTCATCAGCAGCACCAGGGCGGTGCATACGAGCATCCAGGCGGTAGTGCCGCTGTCGATCATCGAAGCGACCCTCCTTACATGTGACGTGTGGCCACAGCGTGTTCGCCTGGGGTTTCGTGGCTCGACCAGGTGTGTTTCACATTCGTGAATCTCGCCACGCTGGTGTTTCACGTAGGTTTCGGGCTTCTCACACGACCGATTTCGGGGGCGCGATATTCGGCGTGGAATACTTAGTGGTCCAGTCCGTAAGTCATGCGAGGGTTCACACGGCCGCGGATAGTGCGGCAGGCTGGTGGCCGCAGCCAGCGGGTTGCTGGAAGTGGCGCTCCTTCTGTTCGTGTCGCTCGATCCGGGCC